>NZ_AENZ01000010.1:0-93099 GCF_000183485.2 Alistipes sp. HGB5
GCTGAGAAACAGAAAAACAAAGAAAAAGAGGACACCGGCAAACAGTACGGCAGGGAGATAAAAAAGGGTGAACGGCGTTTCAGACGCAAACCGTTCACCCTCGCAAATATGTGGAAACTCCGATTGAATCAGCCGTTATTTACCGAAGTAACGCTTGTAGAGACCTTCGAAGCCCTTGCCGTGGCGCGCTTCGTCCTTGGCCATTTCGTGCACGGTATCGTGTACGGCGTCGAGGTTCTGCTCCTTGGCCATGCGGGCCAGACGCATCTTGTCTTCGCACGCGCCGCACTCGGCGTTCATGCGCTTTTCGAGGTTAGTCTTGGTGTCCCATACCACTTCGCCGATCAGCTCGGCGAACTTCGAAGCGTGCTCGGCCTCTTCCCATGCGTAACGCTTGTAAGCCTCGGCGATTTCGGGATAACCCTCGCGGTCGGCCTGACGGCTCATGGCCAGATACATGCCCACCTCGGTGCATTCGCCCATGAAGTGGTTCTGCAAGCCCTCCCAGAGTTCCTTGCTGGCGCCCTTGCCGTCGCCGATAACGTGCTCGGTCACGAATTCGAGGTCACCCTCCTTTTCGACGACTTCGACGAATTTCTCTTTGCCTACCTTACACATCGGGCACTGCTCAGGTGCCTCAGGACCTTCGTGGATGTAACCGCATACGGTACAACGCCATTTCTTTGCCATAATCGCAGTAATGTTTATTGTTTATATTCTGTTTGTGTGGTGCAAAGGTAACGATTAGGGGCGAAATTCGCATATAAAAACGATTGTCTTTTTTTATAGAACGATAAGCCCTGCTTATAGTCAGCCCCGGCGGTCGATAACCTCCTCGATATAAGGCACGTCGGTGGAATCCTTCACCAGCACGCGCTTGTCGCGGTCGAGCAGGTAGAGCGTCGGAATCGCATGGAGGTCGTAGAGACTCTTCTCGCGCACGACGCAGCCCGCATCGTAGCCGTTGATCCAGCTCGGCGGAATATGGCCGCGGTATTCGCGCCACTCGGCGAGGTCCTCGTCGGGATAAAGCGCGACGACCTTCAGCCGGCCCCGCTTGATCATCACGGAGAGCATCGGCGAACCGCCGATCTGCTCGCGCAGCTGTTTGCACATCGGGCAGCCGGGGTTATTGATGAACAGCAAGACGTACTCGGCCTTCACGCCGTAGAGCGTTCCGGTGGCGCCCGAAGCGAGCGTATAGCGGAAATCGTTGGCGCGCTCGCCGATGCGGTTCTGCATCGCCATATTGAGATCGTAGGAGGGGCCGATACGCTCGTACTCGTCGTAATAGGGACTCGCCAGCACGGCCCGAAGAACGGGAATATAGAATTCGTCGTTGCGCAGCGGCGAATTGGGGTCGTGGATAACCAGCTCGGCCAGCATCGTGAAGTAGTCGAGCATGGGACGCGAAGCCGAAGCGCGGCGCATGAGCGAATCCATCGGCACGCCGTCGGTCGGACGGTCGGAGATAAGCGCGATCCAGCGGACATAGGCCTCGACCATCTGTACCGTATCAACCTCGCGAATAAAAAGGGTGTCGGCGAAGTCGAAACGGTCCCAGTAATGCCAGCGCAGGTAGTCGCGCTTCGCGTCGTCGGAGAGACTCGAAGGCGCGATGGCCGGAAGGAAAACCCGCATCTGGGGAGCGGCGGAGGTCTGCTGCCGCGACGAACGGCGACCGCACGAAACGGCGCAGAGGGCCGCAAGCAAAATAACAACAATACGGTACATAAAAGGAGTGTTTTATGTGCAAATATAGTTTTTTTTCGGCTACAATCCTACCATCCTCCCGGCGAAAGAGGTTCATCCGGCGGATTTGCACGGTAGTTGCAACGTTTTCATCCGTTAAAATCAATTCTCAATTTCATTGAATTATGGATGTAAAGAAAACTACCACAAGTACCGGGTTCAAACTGAGTGTCATGACACTCGCAATTATGAACGTGACTGCCGTAGTGAGTCTGCGCGGCCTGCCCGCAGAGGCCGTCTACGGACTTTCGTCGGCATTCTACTATCTGTTTGCCGCCATCGTGTTCCTCATCCCCACGGCCATGGTCGCCGCGGAGCTGGCCGCGATGTTCTCGACAAAACAGGGCGGCGTTTTCCGTTGGGTCGGCGAAGCTTACGGCGCACGCACCGGATTCCTTGCCATCTGGCTGCAATGGATCGAATCGACCATCTGGTACCCCACCGTACTGACGTTCGGCGCCGTGTCGATCGCCTTTATCGGCATGAACGACGTGCACGACGCGGCGCTGGCCTCGAACAAGGTCTTCACGCTCTGCATGGTGCTGGCAATCTACTGGATCGCCACGTTCATCGCGCTCAAGGGACTCGGATGGGTAGGTAAAATCAGCAAATGGGGCGGCATGATCGGCACGATCATTCCCGCGGGTCTGCTGATCCTGCTGGGCATCATCTACATTTCGACCGGCGGCCACAACCACATGGACATGTCGCAGGGATTCTTCCCCGACCTCTCGAAATTCGACAACCTCGTGCTGGCAAGCAGCATCTTCCTCTTCTATGCGGGTATGGAGATGATGGGCATACACGTCATGGACGTAAAGAACCCGTCGAAGAACTACCCCAAGGCAATCATCATCGGTTCGCTGGTCACGGTCTGCATCTTCGTGCTGGGCACCTTCTCGCTGGGCTTCATCATTCCCGCAAAGGACATCAGCCTGACGCAGTCGCTGCTGGTGGGCTTCGACAACTACTTCCACTACCTGCATATGTCGTGGGCAGGCCCGATTATCGCCATCGCCCTGATGTTCGGCGTGCTGGCGGGCGTGCTGACATGGGTCGCAGGTCCTTCGAAGGGTATTTTCGCCGTGGGCAAGGCGGGCTATCTGCCTCCGTTCTTCCAGAAGACCAACAAAAACGGCGTGCAGAAAAACATCCTGCTGATTCAGGGATGCGTCGTGACGCTGCTGGCGCTGCTGTTCGTGGTGATGCCTTCGGTGCAGTCGTTCTACCAGATTCTGTCGCAGCTCACCGTGCTGCTGTACCTGATCATGTACATGCTCATGTTCTCGGCCGCCATCGTCCTGCGATACAAGATGAAGAACACCGACCGTCCGTTCCGTCTGGGCAAGGGCAACGGGCTGATGTGGTTCCTCGGCTGTATGGGTTTCTGCGGCGCCCTGCTGGCGTTCGTGCTGAGCTTCGTGCCACCCAGCCAGATCTCGACCGGAAGCAATACCGTATGGTTCTCGGTGCTGATTATCGGCTGCGTGGTGGTCGTAGGCGCGCCGTTCGTCATCTATGCACTGCGCAAACCCTCGTGGAAGGACCCGCAGGCTGCTGCAGAGTTCGAGCCGTTCCATTGGGAAACGCAGCCCGTCGCAGCGGCTCCGGTGCATACGAACACTCCCGAACCGACGGCGAAACCTTCGGAGACGGAACTTCACAACAAATAAATCGATAAACAGATCGGACAATGATTCAAAAAATAGACAACGCTACGGTCCGCGAGGCCGTACAGCAGGCATACGAGCGCTGCAAGAACGAAACGGGCGGCAAGAACGCCGACTATATCCCCTATCTGGCCAACGTGCCGTCGAACCTCTTCGGCATCGCGGCCTGCCTGCCCGACGGCGAAGTGATCGCCGTGGGAGACACCGATTACAAATTCGGCATCGAGTCGGTATCGAAGGTGCCGACGGCGATACTCGCCATGAACCAGTACAGCGCACAGGAGATGCTCGACAAGATCGGCGCCGACGCGACGGGACTGCCTTTCAACTCGATCATGGCGATCCTGCTGGAGAACGACCACCCCTCGACGCCGCTGGTGAACGCCGGTGCGATCAGCGCCTGCTCGATGGTGAAACCCGTCGGCGACAGCGACGGCAAATGGAAGTCGATCGTCGGTTTTATCGAAGGGCTGGCCGGATCGCAGGTCGAAGTGATCGACGAGTTGTACAAATCGGAGACGGCGACCAACTTCAACAACAAGTCGATCGTATGGCTGCTGAAGAATTACAACCGGATTTACGACGATCCCGACATGTCGCTGGACATCTACACGCGCCAGTGTTCGATCGGCGTGACGGCCAAGCAACTCGCAACGATGGCCGCGACGATCGCCAACGGCGGCGTGAATCCCGTGACCAAGCAGCCGGTATTCAAACCGGAACTGGCGCCGAAGATCGCATCGCTGATGGCGACGGTGGGCTTCTACGAGCACACGGGCGACTGGCTCTTCACGACGGGCCTGCCGGCCAAGACGGGCGTCGGCGGCGGCATCATGGGCGTAGTTCCGGGCGTGATGGGCGTTGCGGCGTTCGCTCCCCCGCTGGACGAAGCCGGCAACTCGGTCAAGGCGCAGAAGGCGCTGGCCTATGTCGCCGGGCACCTCAACCTCAATATCTTCGGCACGACGCGCTGCGTGATGGCCGAAAAGGAACCCGCAAAGGCATAGGCCGAGCGGTAATGTACGGCGAAAGGGGCTGCACTCCGAAGTGCAGCCCCTTTTCTATCGGACGGGAATACGCCGTCCGTCAGAATTGATAACGCACCCCGGCGACAAACGAACCTGAAACGCCCAAGCCGCCTTCGGCGCATCATCCGTCCGGCAATGCGGCGGCTACCGGATTCCCCAAAAGCGCAAAACGGGTACGGCAGGGCTGACAAGTGACGCATTTCACAGACTAGAAGAATTCTTTGCCCGAACCGTACCCGGTAATATCGGCCTGCGCAAAAAAAAGCAAGGGCGCAGGTGCAACTCCCGTTGACCGGCCTTCCGAGCCTTGCATGGCAGTTGTCCTTACGCCCAAGCCCGTCCCGGCGCAAGGCCGGGACATGACAAGGGTTTCAGACAATGTTTACACCATGCATAAACCTGTTATATAAACAGTCGGAAGTTCGTCAACGGCGTAAAGGTTGTCTTAACCTTATAATATGTCGTTACGGCGGTGCCGTATCGTTTCGCAAAGTTAGCATAATTTCTGTATTCGGAGTTTCTGTTTGCACTCACAAAGATAGTAAAATTTTCATTCTGAACAAATAGACAGAGCAGAAAATTAGATTGATCCTTTCATTTGTATAAATGAAGCAGATGAAACCAAAACGAACGGACGAAAAATTGGCTCAATATGTCATTTCGCGAATGAAACAGTTGCGCCGCGATCATAATTATTCCCAGGAATACGTTATAGAAAATACCGGTCTGGATATTTTCCATTTTGAAAGCGGATCAAAATTTCCTACCCTTATCTCACTGACAATACTCTGCCGCTTCTACGGCATCAGCCTCCGGGAATTCTTCGGCGAGAGCGACTACCCTGTCGAATAATCCGAATATGTGAATTTATTAAATAAGACTCACAAGGGGAGGGTAATGGAACGGAAAAAACAACGCCGCGACGAAGAATTGCTTCAAAAAATCATTTTGCGGGTGAAGGAACTAAGGCACATGCACGACCACCAATCGCAGGAACAATTGGCCGAAGCGACGGAATTAAGCATTGCACAACTCGAATCAGGCAAGAATTTCCCAAATCTGACGACAATTTCGATTATTTGCAAGTTTTACAATATCACCCTCGGCGAATTTTTCGCGCCGCTCGATTATCCAACGAAAGACAACTGATTATTCTGCAACTTTCCGACTGCAGGATCATCTTATTCGAATAACAGAACCGCACAAATAAAAAAAGATTCCGCCCTTAGAGGCGGAACCTTTTTTACAATGCGTATAGGACAGACTACTCCGTCTCTTCGATAACGGCCTTGAACAGCTCGACGTCCTCCAAGGTGGAGTTCATGACGTAGGTGTATGCCTCCGAAATCTTGCCTTCGGCCAGCTTGCAGAAGACCTTCGCCGAATTGACATACTCCTCCGACTCGCCGGCCTGACGCGCCAGCAGGTAGGTGATGATGATATGTCCGGCGGTCTCGACCAGACGACGGGCGTGGAAATCCTTGAAGCCGCAAAGCTCCTTGTCCCCTGCTTCGACGCGGGCGATCATCTCCGCGAATTTCGCGGTCAGCTCCTTCAGCTTCGCAACGACGGGCTGCATGGGCTGGCTGTATTCGGCGGCGGCGTAGCGCTCGATCTGCTCCATGAAGGTGCCTTTGGTCACGGAGTTGATGGCCGCGACGACCTGCAGCTGCGAAGTGCCTTCATAGATATTCATGATGCGCGCGTCGCGGTAGAGACGCTCGCAGGGGTAATCCTTCATGAAGCCCGAACCGCCGTGGATCTGGATGGCGTCGTAGGCCTGCTGATTGGCGTACTCCGACGAGAAGAGCTTGACAAGCGGCGTGAAGCCGTCGGCAAGGCGGTTGTAGAACTTCATCTCCTGACGCTCCTCGCCTTCGAGCGAACGTTCGTGCGCGATATGGCCGTACTGCTTGTAAACCTCGACGAAGCGCGTGGTTTCGTACAACAGCGCGCGGACGCCCTGCAATTTGGCTTTCATGTTGGAGAGCATCTCCGAAACGGCGGCGAAGCGGATGATCGGCTTGCCGAACTGCTCGCGCTCGTGGGCGTATTTCAGAGCTTCGCGGTAGGCGGCCTCGCAGAGACCCACCGACTGGGCGCCGATGCCCAGACGGGCGGCGTTCATCAGCGACATCACGTATTTGATAAGGCCCATCTTGCGGTCGCCGACCAGTTGCGCCGGAGCATTGGTGAAGACCAGCTCGCACGTCGGCGATCCCTTGATACCCATCTTGTTCTCGATACGGCGCACCTTGACGCCGCCGTCGCGCTTGTCGTAGACCAGCATCGACAGACCGCGGGCGTCGGTCGTACCCTCTTCGGTACGGGCCAGCACCAGCGAAACGTCGCCGTCGCCGTTGGTGATGAAACGCTTCACGCCGTTGAGCAGCCACGTCTGCTTCTCCTCGGACCACGTGGCCTTGAGCATCACGGCGCCCAGATCCGATCCGGCGTCCGGCTCGGTGAGGTCCATGGCGCAGGTAGCGCCCGCGGAAACCCACGGCAGGAATTTGGCCTTGATCTCCTCCGAAGCGAACTCGTTGAGCGTCTCGGCGCAGTCCTGAAGGCCCCAGATGTTCTCGAAGCCGGCGTCGGCGCGCGACACCATTTCGTTGGCCATCACGAAGCAGACCAGCGGGAAGTTAAGACCGTCGTACTTGCGCGGAAGCGTCATGCCGCTCAGGCCCGCATCGACGATCGCCTTCATGTTCCGGACCGTACCCGAAGCGTACTCCACATGGTCGTTCACCACGCGGGGGCCTTCGTGGTCCACGCCCTCGGCATTCGGAGCAATGACCTCGCCGCAGATCTCGCCCGCGATCTCCAGCACGCGGCGGTAGGAGTCCATAGCGTCTTCGAAATCCTGCGGCGCGAAATCGTAGAGGTCCTTTTCGGCGAAACCGCGCTCTTTCAGCTCCACGATCTTGCGCATCATCGGATGCCCAAGGTGGAACTGCAAATCTTTGTTATCTGAAAAGAAATTTGCCATTACTTCGAATTTTGTTTGTAGTACTTAATCATCTTGGGGATTATCTCATTGACGTCGCCCGTGATGGCGTAGTCGGCGATCTTGTTGATCGGGGCTTCGGGATCGGTGTTGATCGAGATGATCATGGCCGAACCGTCCATACCCGCCGTATGCTGGATCTGACCCGAAATACCGCAGGCGATGTAGAGTTTGGGACGGACCGTAACGCCGGTCTGGCCCACCTGACGGGCATGGTCGGCAAAGCCGGCGTCCACGGCGGCGCGACTGGCGCCCACCTCGGCGCCCAGCACGTCGGCAAGCTCGAACACCAGATCGAAGTTCTCCTTCGAACCCATGCCGTAACCGCCGGCGACGATGACGCTCGCGCCCTTGATGTCGATCTTGCTCTCCGAAATCTCGCGGTCGAGGATCCGCACCGCCAGATCGGTGTCCTTCACGAACTTCTGCCAGTCGATCTTCTTCACCTCGCCGGCGCCCGGCACGGCGGCGTACTCGCGGCGCATGACGCCTTCGCGGACGGTAGCCATCTGGGGACGGTTGTCGGGATTGACGATCGTGGCGATGATGTTGCCGCCGAAGGCGGGACGGATCTGGTAAAGCAGGTCCTTATACTCCTTGCCGGTCTTGGCGTCCTTGTGGTCGCCGATCACCAGCTGCGTACAGTCGGCCGTAAGACCGCTGTAGAGGGCCGACGATACGCGCGGGGCGAAGTCGCGGCCGTTGCAGGTCGCGCCGAACAGCGCGATCTGGGGTTTCTCCTGTTCGATCAGGCCGCACATGACGGCCGTATGGGGCAGCGTGCGGAAAGGTGCGAAGATCTTGTCGTCGGCGACCCAGACGGTGTCGGCGCCGTATTTGGCCAGTTCGGTCTCGATACCTGCAAGATGCTCGCCCAGCACTACGGCTTCGAGCTTCACACCCAGCGTCGTGGCCAGTTCGCGACCTTTGGTCAGCAGTTCGAGACACACGTCGGCGACCTTGCCGCCCTCGTTCTCGATATATACGAATATATTGTTCATGGATTACTTCTGCGGATTTAACCGAGCGTGTGGCTCGCGATAAGTTCGACCATCAGTGAATTGATATCCTCGTCGGAAGACGTGAGTTTCTTGGCCTCCTTGGCCTGAAACACCACGTTCTCGATCTTCTTGACCTTGGTGGGCGAACCCGCAAGGCCCAGCTGCTGCGGATCGGGATTGACGTCGGCGGCGGCCCACTCGACGATCTGCAGGTACTCCTTGGCGGCGGCGCGCTTGGCGGCCGGCGAGTCGGGAGCTGCGGCGATCTCCGATTTGGCGAGGGCGAATTTGCAGGTCATCACGCGCTTGGCGTTGCGCGGACGGCATTCGGGAGCCGACGCGTTGACCGTAACGACCACAGGAACGGGCGTCTCGACCGTCTCCATGCCGCAGTTCAGGCGGCGTTTGATGACCAGCGAATCCGCTTTGATTTCGGTAATCTCCTCGGCATAGGTCACCTGCGGCAGGCCCAGCTTCTCGGCCACCTGAGGTCCGACCTGCGCCGTATCGCCGTCGATGGCCTGACGGCCCGCGAAGATGATGTCGGGAGCGATCATTTTCAGCGCGCAAGAGAGCGCGTACGACGTGGCGAGGGTGTCCGAACCGGCGAACTCGCGGCCCGTAAGCAGATAGCCGCCGTCGGCCCCGCGGAACATGGCGTCGCGGATAATGTCGGCGGCGCGCTGCGGACCCATCGTAAGGATATGAACCGTGGAGCCTTCGGTGCGGTCTTTCAGCGCGAGCGCCATTTCGAGCGCATTGAGGTCCTCCGGATTGAAGATGGCCGGCAGCGCCGCGCGGTTGACCGTCCCTTCGGGGGTCATCGCATCCTTACCCACATTGCGGGTATCGGGCACCTGCTTGGCCAATACGACAATTTTAAGTGCTTTTTTCATAAGGTTATAGTTACAAAATTAAATCGGTATCATTGTTTCGGACGCCGCGGCAGGCGGAAAACTCCGCGCACGGGGCCGCATCTCCGGCCGCAATACGGCATGCGGGATACATTCGGCGCGGCATACGCGGCATGCGACATGCGGCGGCCCAAAGGCTCCCCTACCGGACGATCGTTTCGCCGCGGTCGGGACCGACGGAGATGATCTTCACGGGAACGCCCGTCTCGCGCTCGATGAATTCGACGTACGTCTTGAATGCGGCCGGGAAGTCGTCGTAGCTCTTGCAGTCGCGCAGGTCGCACTTCCAGCCTTCGAACTCGCGGTAGACGGGTTTCAGGTCGTCGCCGATCTCGTAGGGAAAATGCGCGGTGCGCTCGCCGCCGACCTCGTATTCGGTGGCGACCTTGACGGTCTCGAAGTCGTTCATGACGTCGGACTTCATCATGATGAGCTGCGTCACGCCGTTGATCATGATCGAATATTTCAGCGCGACAAGGTCGAGCCAGCCGCAGCGGCGTTCACGGCCCGTAACGGCGCCGTATTCATGGCCGATACTGCGCATCCGGGCGCCCGTTTCGTCGAACAGCTCCGTAGGGAACGGGCCGCTGCCCACGCGCGTACAGTAGGCCTTGAAGATGCCGTAGACCTCGCCGATACGGTTTGGGGCGATGCCCAGACCGACGCAGGCGCCGGCGCAGACGGTATTCGAGGAGGTGACGAACGGATACGAACCGAAGTCCACGTCGAGCAGCGTGCCCTGAGCGCCTTCGGCCAGAATGCTCTTGTCCTGAGCCAGACACCCGTTGACGAAATATTCGCTGTCGATGATGTTGAAACGCTTGAGGTATTCGACGGCCTCGAACCACTTCCGTTCCAGCTCCGCAATATCATATTCATAACCCAGACCGCGCAGAATGCTCTCGTGGCGCGCCTTGGCCCGTGCATAAATCTGCCGGAAATCGGCGCTCAGCACGTCGCCGACGCGCATGCCGTTGCGGCTCACCTTGTCGGTATAGGTCGGACCGATGCCTTTGCCCGTGGTGCCGATCTTGGCGCTGCCCTTGGCCGCTTCGTAAGCCGCATCGAGAATGCGGTGGGTCGGCAGGATCAGGTGGGCTTTCTTCGAAATGCAGAGTTGTTTGGTCAGGTCGTGGCCGCTGGCTGCGAGCGCCTCGGCCTCCTCGCGGAAGAGGACGGCGTCAATGACAACGCCGTTGCCGATGATGTTGGTTTTTCCGCCCTGAAATATGCCCGAAGGAATCGAGCGGAGTACGTATTTCTCGCCGTTGAACTCCAACGTGTGACCGGCATTGGGACCGCCCTGAAAACGGGCGACGACCTCGTAGGCAGGCGTCAGCACATCCACGACTTTTCCCTTGCCCTCGTCACCCCATTGCAGGCCGAGGATAACGTCAACTTTTTTCATTGTATCCGGTTGTATTTTTGTGTGCAAAAGACATTTTTTGCATCCAAAGGTACTAATTATTATCCGAAATACCCAATTCGCCGCGGCGACTTTTCAACAATGTATCAGAAATCGGGTGCGAAAAAACATCCTGCGACGAAAAAACAAAGCACTGTGCGAAATCGGCGGAATAAAATTCGGCGGCTCCGGAGCGGGACGGGCGGAGCAGGCGGACGGGGCAGGCGGAGCGGACGGAGCGGACGGACACGAATGAGCGGAGAGACGAAGCGCGGACAGGCAGGTGGGCAGGCGGAGCAGACAGAAAGGTCAGAGCAGGAGGACGGGACGAACGGAGCGGATAAAGGAATAGGCGGGAATCAGACAAAGCTGACAGACGGAGAGACGAAGCAGACGGGACAAGACGAATGGGCGGACAGGCGGAGAGACGAACCAAACAGACGGAAAGACGAAACGGCCAAAACGGGCGAAGCGGCCGGATAGGCGGGCAGATGGGCGGGACGGATGGGCGGACGGATGGGCGGACGGATGGGCGGACGGATGGGCGGACGGAGCGGACGGAAAGGCAAGCAGAGCGGACGGACTGCAGAGACCCCGCATCGCCATTCGGAAGATTCGCAAAACGCCGGACTGAATCATGCCGCAGGCGAAGAAAAAAACGACAATCCCGCCCCGGAGAAACCGGACGGGACGGAAGTGGAGGCCGGGAGCGGAAACCGGGAGCAGATCGGACGGGAGCGGATCGGCCCAAAAGACGATGCGGAATCAGCGGACGATTATTTCGGTATGTCCGTCGGCACTGACGCTCTGCGATGCGCGGCAGTAGACGGTCGTGAGCGGAGGATTGCCGCCCGCATCGGCCTTAAGCCGCTCCGAGCAGGGTCGCAGGTCGAGCGTCACGAGCCGGTTGCCGCTGCAGTCGAGCAGACGGAGCGCTCCGGCGGATTTGAGGTCCAGCAGCGTGAGCGCATTGTCCGCGCAGTTCAGCTCCAGAAGAGCGCGCAGCCCGTCCAGATCGAGCGAAGCGATGCGGTTACGGCTGCAATCGAGCGTCTGCAACAGCGTACACTTGCGCAAATCAAGCTGCGTGAGGTCGTTGCCGCTGCAGTCGAGCCGTTCGAGCCGCGAGAATTCGCCGATCTCCCACATATGCGCGATGCCGCGGTCAGGGCAGTCCATTTTCAGGACGCGCTGCGCTTCGTAGCGCGAAATGCGTCCGTCGTGGTCGATGTCGAAATGCTCAAGGCAGTAAGCCTCGAATGCGGGATCTGCAAAAGTGATGTATACGCGCTTGTTCTTGTCGTCGCGTTCGTCGTCCACAAGGCCGCAGGCCGCAAGAAGCGCAAACGCGAGGAGAGGAACGAAGCGGGTCATAGGCCTCAGATGTTTACGTCGTCGTCGGAGTCGTCGCCGCCGTCGGAATTGCCGTCGTCCTGAATCTCGTCGGCACCCTTGATCTCGTCGTCGTAGTAGTCCTTGTCGTCGTCCTCCTGCGCATTGTCGTCGATCTTGACGTCGATCTTAACCATGTAGGCGATTTCGTCCGTATCGAAAGGTACGGCATAGAAAAAATCTCCGTTGGGCTTGTCCACGCGCATCATCGCTTCGGTGAACCCCAGCGGGTATTTCTGCTTGACGGCCTCCTGCAGTTCGGGGGCCAGATTATGGAAGCTCGTTACGATATGTTTCTTCGTCGTATTCTGTTTAGCCATAATAATGTTTGGAAATTTTCTGCAATTATAAGCAAAATTTACATATCGCGCCACATACTCAATTTTTTTTTGCATTTTTTTTGAATTTGCAGGTAGTTACGAACAAAATACGTACCTTTACGCACGTTATACTTATATTATGATACGCGAGAGAATCGAAGAGCTGCGGCGGCAGCTTGAGTACCATAACTTCAGATATTACGTCGAAAACGCCCCCGAAATCTCCGACTTCGAATTCGACGCCATGATGCGCGAACTGCAGGATCTGGAGCGCGCGCATCCCGAAATGGCCGATCCCAACTCACCTTCGGTACGCGTCGGAAGCGACATCACCGCGGAGTTCCGAAGCGTGAAGCACCGGTTTCCGATGCTTTCGCTCGGCAACACCTATTCGCCGGACGAGCTGCACGAGTTCATCGAGCGGATCGAGAAGGAGACGGGTCCCACGGAATTCGTCTGCGAGCTGAAGTTCGACGGCACGGCCATATCGCTCACCTACGAGCATGGCCGGCTGCTGCGCGCCGTGACGCGCGGCGACGGCACGCAGGGCGACGACGTGACGGCCAACGTCCGCACGGTGCGGACAGTGCCCCTCAGGCTCAGGGGCGACGACTGGCCCGACTATTTCGAAATACGCGGCGAGATACTGATGCCCTACGCCTCGTTCGACAAGATCAACGCCGAACGCGAGGCGGCCGGGGAGACGCTTTTCGCCAATCCGCGCAACGCCGCGGCCGGAACGCTCAAGCAGCAGGCTTCGGCGGTGGTCGCGCGGCGCGGTCTGGACTGCACGCTCTACCAGCTGGCGGGCGACGACCTGCCCTTCACGAACCATTGGGAGAGTTTGCAGAAGGCACGCGAATGGGGATTCAAGATTTCGGACCAGATGCGCATATGCCGCAGTGCGGAGGAGATAGACGCCTACATCGCCCATTGGGACGAAGCGCGCAGGGAACTCCCCTTCCCCACCGACGGCGTGGTAATCAAGGTAAACGATTTCGGCGTGCGGCGGCAGCTGGGATTCACGGCCAAGGCCCCGAAATGGGCCGTGGCCTACAAGTTCAAGGCCGAGCAGGCTTTGACGCGGTTGGACAGCGTGGCCTTTCAGGTGGGACGCACGGGAGCCATAACGCCCGTGGCCAACCTCGAACCGGTGCTGCTGGCCGGCACGACGGTACGCCGGGCGACGCTGCACAACGCCGAACAGATGGCCCTGCTGGACATACGTCCGGGCGACATGGTATACGTCGAGAAAGGCGGCGAAATCATTCCCAAGATCACGGGCGTGGAGCTTTCGCAGCGGCCGGCAGACAGCAGGCCGTTCGAGTACATCACGGTATGTCCCGAATGCGGCACGCCGCTGGTCAAATACGAAGGCGAGGCGAAGCACTACTGTCCCAATCAGGGCGGATGCCGTCCGCAGATCATCGGACGCATCATCCACTTCATCCGCCGCAAGGCGATGGACATCGAGGGACTGGGCGAAGAGACCGTCGAGCTGCTTTACGAAAACGGGCTGGTGCGCGACGTGGCCGACCTGTACGACCTGCAGGCTCCGCAGCTGGCGTGTCTGCCGCGGCTGGGCGAGAAGTCGGCCGACAACATCATCCGGAGCATCCGGGGATCGGTCGAAGTGCCCTTCAGGCGCGTGCTGTTCGGGCTGGGAATCCGCTTCGTGGGCGAAACCACGGCCAAATACCTCGCGGAACACTTCCGGTCGCTCGACGCGGTGATGAAAGCCACGCGCGAGGAGTTGACCGAAGCCGACGAAGTGGGCGGACGCATCGCCGACGCGATCATCGAATACTTCGCCGACGAGAAGAACCTCGCCATCATCCGCCGCCTGCGCGACGCGGGCGTGAAGTTCGAAGCCGAAGCGCGCGAGCTGGCGTCGGAGTCGCTCGCGGGAAAGAGTTTCGTGATATCGGGCAAATTCTCGAACCACAGCCGCGACGAGCTGAAAGAGCTGATCGAAATACACGGCGGCAGGAACCTCGCGGCCGTGTCGGCGAACGTCGATTACATCGTGGCGGGCGAGAATATGGGTCCGGCGAAGCTCAAGAAAGCCGAGAAGCTGGGCGTGAAGATCATCTCCGAAGAGGATTTTATCGCCATGATCGGCAGCGACGAAATACCCGCCGCAAATGCGGCGGAAAAGCGGACGGAAGGGAGTGCGGAAGGGGGCGCGGCGCACAAGGATGCGGCCGAGCCGAAGCTGTTTTAGCCGGCAGACGCAACCGGATAGGCCGTCCCCGCCGGTACGAAGAAACGGAGGCGGGAACGGAAGAGACGACAGCGGCGGAAGTTGAAAACACGGCAGTGAAGGCAGAAGACGCAATACCGAAAGAAGGCTAAAACGCAGGGCGGCAAACAAAGACGCGGCGGCAGAAGCAGGAAATACAACAGCGGAAGCAGGAAACGCGGCGGCGGAAGTTGAAAACACAGCAGTGAAGGCAGAAGACGCAATGCCGAAAGAAGGCTAAAACGCAGGGCGGCAAACAAAGATGCGGCGGCGGAAGCAGGAAACGCGGCGGCGGGAACGGCGTAAGCGCCGGATCGCGGAAGACAGCCGCAGGAAAAGAAACTACGAACAAAACCGGAATACGATGATAAGAGAGAAACTGACAGGCGTGGGGGTCGCGATGATAACCCCCTTCACATCGGACGGACGCGTCGATTATCAGGCATTGGCGCGCATGATAGACTACGTAATAGAGGGCGGCGTGGATTACATCGTGGCGCTCGGCACCACGGCCGAAACCCCGACGCTCTACATGCCCGAACGCGCGGTGATCGCCATGTTCATCACCAACCATATCGCAGGCCGCGTGCCGCTGGTGATGGGCTGCGGCGGCAACTCGACGTCGGAGGTGCTGGACCAGCTCCGCGAATTCGACCTGCGGGGCGCGGACGCCATCCTGAGCGTGACGCCCTATTACAACAAACCCTCACAGGAGGGACTTTACCAGCATTTCCGCACCGTATCGGAGCATTCGCCCCTGCCCGTGATACTCTACAACATACCGGGCCGGTCGGGCGTGAACATGACCGCCGAGACCACGCTGCGGCTGGCGCGCGACATGAAGAACGTCATCGGCATCAAGGAGGCGTCGGGCGACATCGAGCAGATGCAGCGCATCCTCGACAACCGCCCCGAAGGGTTTCTGGTGCTGTCGGGCGACGACGGCATGACGCTCGACCTGATGCGCCGCGGCGGCGAAGGCGTGATTTCGGTGGCGGCGAACGTATTTCCCAAACGTTTCATGCAGTGCGTCGGTCATGCCAAGCAGGGCGATTTCGACCGCGCCGAAGAGGAGTACAGGGCGCTCGACGAAGCGGTGCACGCGCTCTTCGAGGAGGGGAATCCCGTGGGTGCGAAATGCGCGCTCTCGATGATGGGCAAAATCGGCCCCACGATGCGGCTGCCGCTGGTCGAGGGTTCGCAGGCGCTGCGCGAAAAGTTCAGCCGGCTGATTGCGGAATACGATTTGCGCTGATTCCGCGTTAGTGTCTAAAATACGGACTAAAACACGGATATGAAAAATTTACTGCTGTTACTGCTTCTGCTTCCGGCGCTGGCCGCGGCGAAGGTTCCCGACGAGGAGGATATTCAGAACAAGACGATGGACGCCGAGTCGCCGTTCTACTATCCGTCGCTGATGATGCGCTACAACGCCGGCGACGAAACGCTGACCGACGAGGATTACCACTACCTCTATTACGGCTACGCCTATCAGGAGAGCTACAAACCGCTGGACTCGAATCCCGATCTGGACAAGCTGCTGTTGATGGCTTCGGGACTCGATCCCGACAAACCGGCCGTCGAGACGCTCGAAGCAATGCTCTACACGGGCGAGGATGCGCTGGCCCGCGATCCGTTCAGCCCCAAGATCCTCAACCTGATGGCCTACGCCCACGGCGCGCTGGGCAACAAACTGCAGGAAAAGATGTACTACAACCGGATGCAGGGCGTCATCCGGGCGATCCGGGAGTCGGGAGACGCGCTGACGCAGAAAACGCCGCGCCATATCCTGATGTTCGACCACGCGCTCGACGTGATGGCCACCGAAGGGCTTTCGTACGACAAGAGCCGCATCATCAGCCGAACGGTGGAGTTCATCCCGCTGACCGTACCCTACACGGTGGAGGGCAAGAAGCGCAAGGGACTCTACTACGACTTCGGACGCATATACTGGAACAAACCCGAAGGTTATACCTATAAACGCGACCGCACATGGCAGTTCAACAACCTCAAACCCCGTACGTACAAATAATCCGGCGCGCATTGTGCCTGCTGCTGGCGCTGGCGGTTTTCACCGGCTGCGAAAAGGAGCGGGAGCCGGCGGAAATAACGAGCTCACAGGAAGAAGCGGTGCTGCGCAGCACGGCCGGATCGGCAGCGGCGTTCACCGTGACGGCGACCGGACCGTGGACGCTGACCACCACGGGCGGCGGATTCGGCATCTCCCCCACCGCAGGCGGCCGGGGCGAGACGACGGTAACGGTGACGGCGTCGGACGGGAATCCGAGCCGCAGCCGCGTCAAGCTGGGGACGGTCGCGCTGACTCTGAACGCAGGAGGCGCGCAGTGCAGCGTCACCGTGTCGCAGAGTCCGGCGACGGCGACGCAGACCATGCTGCTCTACATGCCGGGACGGGATTTGCTGAAATTCTACAAACAGAATATCGACGGCGTCCTGAAAGCCGTCGATGCCAACGTTCCGGGCGACGGCCGCGTATTGGTCTGCTATCAGCCCAACGCGCACTCGCAGGCCGAAATGTACGAGGCGTATTTCAACGCCGAAAAGCAGGCGGCCGCATTCGCGCTGCTGAAAACCTACGACGATTTCGCGGCGGCCGATCCCGCATGCGTACAGCGCATGCTGGCCGACGTGGAGGCATTCGCCCCGGCGCAGCATTACGGGATCATCGTCGGCTGTCACGGCAAGGCGTGGGTGCCCGCGAATCAGTGAGCGCTCAGCTACTCGGCCCGGATGTCGAAGGAGCTGGAGGATTTATGGACCCCGGCGCCGGGAGCGCTGACGACCCGTTCGTTCGGCGACACGGGACGGTCGATCGACATTACGGACTTCGCAGCGGCGGTCAAGGCCCAGAATTACAGGACCGACTACCTGCTTTTCGACGCCTGCTTCATGGCCAATATCGAGACGCTTTACGACCTGCGCGAATGCACGGACTACGTGATTGCCGCGCCCTGCGAAATCATGGGACAGGGATTCCCCTACGACCGGGCGATGCCGTGGTTCTTCACCGACGGCGGCAAAGGACGCGATCTGACAAAGGTATGCGAAGCATTCTGGAACTTCTACATGAACGACGCGACGACCCAATCGGGCTGCATTTCGCTGGCCGTGATGTCGGAAATGGAGGGCATGAAGGAGGTCATGCGGCGCATCAACGCCGCGCCGAAAAAGTCTTATGCCGAAGAGCTGCAAAGCTACGAGGGAATGTCTTCGCACATATTCTACGATCTGGGCCACTGGGTCGAACTGGCCTGCGGCGACGCGAAGCTGAAAGAGGATTTCAAAGCGCAGCTGGACAAGGCGTTTCCCAAAGCCGCACGGCTCAGCACACCGGGATTCTACTCGGCGTACAACGGCCGGATGAACCCCGTCGCCTACTATTCGGGAGTGTCGTTCAGCGAACCGTCGGACAAATACGTCGAGGAGAACAAGCAGACGAGCTGGTACCGGGACACGCATTGAATGAAAAAGGGTGATTCTTGCGAATCACCCTTTTCCGTTATTCGTACTGGCCGGACTTGAGCCGTTCGACCTCCTCGCGGGAGAGGAAACGCCATGCACCGCGCTTGAGGTTCTTTTTCGTCAGACCCGCATAATAGACGCGGTCGAGCTTGGTGACGGTATAGCCGAGGAACTCGAAAATACGGCGCACGATGCGGTTGCGGCCCGAATGGATCTCGATGCCGACCTCCTGCTTGTTGTCCTTGACATAGGAAATCTCATCGGCGAAAATCTCGCCGTCTTCGAGCGTAATGCCCTCGGCGATGCGGTCCATGTCGGCGCGCGTCAGGGGTTTGTCGAGCGACACCTGATAGATTTTCTTCTTCCGGAAGGCCGGATGGGTGAGCTGCTTGGTCAAATCGCCGTCGTTGGTGAACAGCAGCAGTCCGAGACTGTTCTTGTCGAGACGCCCCACCGGGTAGATGCGTTCCGTGCAGGCGCCCTGCACCAGCTCCATGACGGTTTTGCCCGCATGCGGATCGTCGAGCGAAGTCACATAGCCCTTGGGCTTGTTGAGCACAAGATAGACCTTCTTTTCGCCCTGCACACGGCTGTCGTTGAATTTCACCTCGTCGGTGGGCAGCACCTTGGTGCCCAGCTGGGTGACGATCTGACCGTTGACGGTCACCAGACCCGCCGTGATGAAATCGTCGGCCTCGCGGCGCGAGCAGAGTCCCGACTGGGCCAGAAAGCGGTTCAGGCGCATTTCGCCGATCTGCTTTTCGGGCGTGAACTTCGGATAGGAAGCCGGCTTGTCGTCGTGCTTCCGGAATCCGGGCTTATAGGGTTTGTCGCCGAACCTGCGGTCGCCGGACTTTTTGTCTGCGAACCGACGGTCGCCGGCGGGCTTGTCGCCGGATTTACGTTCGCCGTAGGGTTTGTCGCCGAACTTGCGGTCGCCGAATTTCTTGGGTCCCCGATTGTCGCCATAGGCGGGTTTTTCGCCGCGGGGCTTATCGCCGAACGAGCGGCGCGGTTTGTCGCCGTCGCGGTAACGTTCGTCCGAACGGGCGCGGTCGCCCTGCCGTTCGTCGCCGAAACTGCGGCGCGGTTTGTCGAATGCAGGACGGTTGTCCTCCGTAAAGTGGGGATTGTACGACGCCCGCTTGACGGGCTTGCGGTCATCGGACGGCTGCTCCGAATCGGCAGCATCACGCTGCAAACGCGGGCGACGCTCGACACGCTCCGCCGTAGCGGTCACGGTACGCTGACGCTTGTCGCGTCCGAAACGCGTAAGCACCGAGGTCGAGTCGTTTTTAAAGTCTTTCATAATCAGTTTGAATGTTTACGCGGCAAAGTTAATCGAATTTTCCGGATAAAAGCATATTGCGTGCCCGATTCGGAGATAAAAGCCGCAGGCCGTTACAAATTCGCCGCTTTTGCGTTATCTTTGCATCCATAAACAACGCCCGGCGCCGTTTGCCGGGTATTTCCCCGTCGCTTTCCATGAACATGAACCGTGAAATACTGCGCATTGCGCTCCCCAATATCGTCTCGAACATCACCGTGCCGCTCATGGGCATCGTCTCGACGGCGATCGCCGGGCACTGGGGTTCGGATACGGCCGCAACGATCGGCGCGCTGGCCATCGGCGTGTCGATCTTCAACTTCATCTACTGGAACTGCTCGTTCGTGCGCATGGGGACCAGCGGACTGACGGCGCAGGCGTTCGGCGCGGGCAACTTCCGCGAATGCACCAACATGCTGGTCCGGGCGCTGCTCGTGGCCGGAGGAATGGGCCTGCTGATGTTGCTGCTGCAATACCCGCTGGGCGAGCTGGCCCTGTGGGGACTCAACGGCAACGACATGACGCGCGAGTACTTCTACGCCCGCATCTGGGCCGTGCCGGCGGGGATTCTGCTGTTCGGCTTCAACGGCTGGTTTACGGGAATGCAGAACGCGCTGATACCGATGTTCACGGCCATCACGGTCAACGTGGTCCATGTGCTGTGCAGCCTCTGGTTCGCATTCGGACTGGACATGGGGATCGTCGGCATCGCCTACGCCTCGGTAATCGCGCAGTGGACGGGCGTGGCCCTCTCCGCCCTGCTGCTCTTCGCATGCTACCGCAGGATACTGACCGGAATCGACTGGGCGGAGGTGGTGAACCTGAAACCGCTCAGGACCTTCTTCATCGTAAACCGCGACATCATGCTGCGCACGTTCTGCATCGTGGCCGTCTACACCTTCTTCACGGGGGCGTCGGCCCGCATGGACGAACCGGCGCTGCTGGCCGTGAATACGCTGCTGCTGCAGTTGTTTACGCTCTTCTCGTACATGAACGACGGATTCGCATACGCCGCCGAAGCCCTGACGGGCCGATTCATCGGCGCACGCGACGAAGGGGCGCTGCGCGACTGCCTGCGCCGCTGCATCGCGTGGGGCACGGCCGTGTCGGTGCTGTTCGTCGGCATCTATATCGGCTGGTGGCGCGAACTGGTGGGGCTGTTCGTGGACAGCACGGCGCCCAATGCCGCGACGATCGTGGAGCTGGCGGGAGAGTATATCGTATGGATCATCCTGATTCCGGTCGCCAGCGCCATGCCCTTCATCATGGACGGCATCATGGTCGGAGCGACCGAGACGCGCGTCATGCGCAACTCGATGTTCTGGGCCACGGCGGCCTATTTCGGCATCTTCTACGTCGGTTACGCGATAATCGGCAACAACGCGCTCTGGCTGGCGTTCACGCTCTACATGTTCCTGCGCGGGGTGCTCCAATACTTCATGACGCACCGCCTGCGGTCGATTTACGTGAAAGCGACAGTCTGACCGCCATGGAACTGACCCCTGATTCGCTCTACATCAAATACGTCCGCCTGAAAGAGGAGGGCGAAACGCCGCAGACCTATCCGTACACCGTTCCGGCGCTGGCCAACTTCCGGCGGCTGGAATTCCGCAGGCCCGTGACCTTCATCATGGGCGAGAACGGCATGGGAAAATCGACGCTGCTCGAAGCCATAGCCGTCAAGGCGGGATTCAATCCCGAAGGAGGGTCCAAGAACTTCCGGTTCGCAACGCGCGCCAGCCATTCGGACCTTTACGAACATGTCGTTCTGGGACGCGGACTCCAGCCGCGCGACGGCTATTTCCTGCGGGCGGAGAGTTTCTACAACGTGGCGACGGAAATCGAAAACGTCGCCGACGGCGTACTGAAATATTACGGCGACAAGTCGCTGCACCAGCAGTCGCACGGCGAAAGTTTTCTGGCGCTGCTCGGACACCGGCTCTTCGGACACGGACTTTATATTTCGACGAGCCGGAAGCCGCACTGTCGCCCTCGCGCCAGATGTACATGCTGTGCCGGATGAAGCAGCTGGCCGAGCAGGGGTCGCAGTTCATCATCAGCACCCACTCGCCGATCGTCATGTCCTACCCCGGCGCCGAGATATACGAAATCACGGACCGCGGACTGGAACCGACCGAACTGGAGGAGACCTCCCACTTCCGGCTGATGAAGCGTTTTATCCTCGACCGCCGGGGAATACTGCGACAGATGGAGCTGGAGAAGGAATAGCCCTCGAACTGAGTTCGAGGGCTATTCCTTATTCGGAGTGCGCACCGGACATAGCATCGGATAAAGCGCCAGACAAAAGAGCGCAAACAAAAACCACCCGGCTCCTGCGAGTCGGGTGGTTCTATATTGCCGGAGGGCTGTCCCGCCCGTTATGCGGCGGTTATTCGCCCTTGGCGGCTTTCCAGAGCGGGAAGTATGTGTCATACTTCTCCTGAATGCCGGGTTCGTCGCGCAGACGGAAGCAGAGCTGTTTGAGCATGTCGAGCGTATTGAAGTCGTCGGCTTTCAGCTCGTGGGCCTTCTCGAACCACGGAATAGCCTCCATATAGACCGCATTGGCGGCTTTCAGGTCGGCATCGTAAGCGGCCTGACTGCTGTACTGCTTCTCGTTCATCACCTTGTTCATCTCGTCGGCCTTGATCGTGTAGAACACACCCAGATAGTAGTTGCCTTCGAAGAGTTCGGGTTTCAGTTCGACGACCTTTTGGAACGATGCGATGCTTTCGTCGTACTGCTTCAGCGCGAAGAAGATACGGCCGCGGCCGAACCAAAGATCCACATTCTCCGGATTGCTCTCGATAGCCGCGTCGATCAGCGCCACCAAGTCGGCGGGGTCGCCCACCGAATCCTCAGGATTGGTATAGAGCTGCACCAGACCGTCGAGAATACGCTCGTTCTTCGGGAACTTCTTGATACCGGCGACCAGCGCATCCTTGGCTTTCAGGACATTGGCCTTGTCGGCGTCCTTCTGGCCGTAGTAGCAGTGGAAAAGGTAGTAGTAGATATTGCCTTCCTCGTCGTTATAACCCAGATCGAGCGCCTTGTTCAGGTAATCGGCACCGATGACGTACGATGCAGGGTTCGCAGCGCCGTCCACCGTGCGCAGATAACCCGCATAGTAGAGCAGCGCGGGTTCGGGATTGCCGTGAGCGGGGCTGGACTGGGCTTCGAAAGCCAGTGCATAGGCGTCGGCGGCATCGGCATAATTGCCGGTGTCGATGCCCGTATTGCCCACTTGCGAGCAGAAGTCGCTGATCTGCTTGAGCCCCTCCTTGACCTTATCGGCCGTCTTGGGGGCCATTTCATAAGCCTTGTTGTAGGCTTCGATAGCCTTGGCGGGAGCGTCTTCAATCACCCACTGCGTCTGGCTCCAAGTCGCGATCTTGCCGTCCTTGATATATGCCGTGAACCAAGGATAGACCCAAGCCTCGTAGGGAACATTGACGAGCGTCACCGATTCGGTCGAGGCGGGTTCGCCCACGGCCAGCTTGAGCATCGCGGCATCCATATTGACGAAAAGGCTCTTCGTCGGTTCGATAGCCGCTTCGTAGAAGGCTTTGCCGCGGTTGATCCACGTCGCAGCCTTGGCGCCCTTCTTCGCATCGGCGATGTCGGCGTCGCTCTTCTCGATCTTGGATACAAGCGCCGACTTGTTTACTTTCTGGGCCTGAACGGCAGTAACTGCTACGAGAGCCACCGCAAGGACCGTCAAAAATACTTTTTTCATAACAGATTGAATTTTAATGTTTTAAAGTCATTTCTTCATTACTCCTCCGCCGGACGGTCCGCTTCGGGAGTGGCGTCATTCCCGGTTGCAGCGACCTCTGCGGATTGTACTTCTTCGTCTTCATCGCCCGCTGCCGGTACGGCCATCACCGAAGCAATGGCGTCGCCCTCGCGCAGGTTGATGATACGCACGCCCTGCGTCGCGCGGCCCGCAAGGCGGATCTGCGACACTGCCGTACGTATGGTAAGTCCCGAACGGTTGATAATCATCAGGTCGTTGTCGTCCGTAACGGCCTGAATGGAGATAAGTTTGCCGGTTTTCTCCGTTACATTGATCGTCTTCACACCCTTGCCGCCGCGGTTGGTGATGCGGTATTCGTCCAGATCGGTACGCTTGCCGTAACCGTTCTCGCTCAGCACCAGTACGTCCTGCTTCGAATCGGGTTCGACACATATCATGCCGACCACTTCGTCGCTCTCCTCGATCGAGATGCCGCGGACACCCGCACCGACACGTCCGATAGGACGCACCGTGCTCTCGTTGAAGCGGATGGCCTTGCCGTCGCGGGCCGCGATCATCACCTCGGCCTGACCGCTGGTGAGCTTGGCCTCGATCAGCTGGTCGCCTTCGCGGATGACGATGGCGTTCACGCCGTTCTGACGCGGACGCGAGTAGGCTTCGAGTTTGGTCTTCTTGATCGTACCGTCCTTGGTACACATGATGATGAAGTTGTTGTTGACGTACTCCTCGTCGTTCAGACGCTTGACGTTGATGTAGGCGCGGACCTTGTCGTCGGGTTCGATCTGGATGACGTTCTGGATGGCACGGCCCTTCGAAGAGCGGGCGCCTTCCGGAATCTCGTACACCTTGAGCCAGAAGCAGCGGCCCTTCTCCGTGAAGAAGAGCATCGTATTGTGCATCGAGGCCACGTAGATATGTTCGATGAAGTCTTCGTCGCGCGTGGCGCTGCCCTTGGCGCCGACGCCACCGCGGTTCTGCGTGCGGTACTCGGCAAGCGGCGTACGCTTGATATAGCCCATGTGCGAAATGGTGATGACCATGTCGTCGTCGGCGTAGAAGTCTTCGGGGTTGAACTCCTCGGAAGAGTAAACGATCTCCGAGCGGCGTTCGTCGCCGTATTTCTCCTTGATTTCGAGCAGTTCGTCCTTGATGATCTGCATCTGCATGCCGACGTTTTCGAGCACCTCCTTGAGGTAGGCGATCTGCTTGGTAAGTTCGTCGCGCTCGGCGATCAGCTTGCCGTATTCGAGTCCGGTCAGGGCGCGCAGGCGCATCTCGATAATGGCGGAAGCCTGAATGTCGCTCAGGTTGAAACGCTCGATCATCGTCTGCTTGGCGGCGTCGGGCGTCTGCGACGAACGGATGATGTGCACGATCTCGTCGATGTTGTCCTGCGCGATCAGCAGACCCTGCACGATATGCAGGCGTTCCTCGGCCTTCTTCAGGTCGAAGCGCGCACGGCGCACCACCACGTCGTGGCGGTGATCGACGAAATGCTTGACCAGATCGCGCATCGGCAGCATCTGGGGACGGCCGTTCACCAGCGCGATATTGTTCACTGCAAACGAAGTCTGCAGCGGCGTATTCTTGAAGAGCGTGTTCAGCACGACGCTGGCGACGGCGTCGTGTTTGAGAATGATGATGATGCGAAGGCCGTTGCGGTCCGATTCGTCGTTGATGTAGGAGATGCCCTCGATCTTCTTCTCGTTGATCATGTCGGCGATCTTCTTGATCATCTCGGCCTTGTTGATCATGTAGGGAATCTCGGTGATGACGATGCACTCGCGGCCGCTGGGGGTATGTTCGATATCGGTCTTGGCGCGCATCATAACGCGGCCGCGGCCCGTAAGCATCGCCTCGCGGACACCCTCGTAGCCGTAGATGATACCTCCCGTCGGGAAGTCGGGGCCCTTGATATACTGCAGCATCTCCTCGCCCGTGATTTCGGGATTGTCGATATAGGCGCAACAGGCGTCTACGACCTCGCTCAGGTTGTGCGGGGCCATGTTGGTGGCCATGCCGACGGCGATACCGCTCGCGCCGTTGACGATCAGCAGCGGAATCTTGGTGGGAAGCACCGTGGGTTCGGGAATCGTATCGTCGAAGTTGAGCGTCCAGTCCACGGTCTCCTTGTCGATGTCGGCCATCACCTCGTCGGTGATCTTCTTCATGCGGGCCTCGGTGTAACGCATGGCCGCAGGCGAGTCGCCGTCCATAGAACCGAAGTTACCCTGACCGTCGACCAGCGGATAACGCATCGACCAGTCCTGAGCCAGACGCACCATGGCGTCGTAGACCGACGTATCGCCGTGGGGGTGGAACTTACCGAGCACGTCGCCGACGATACGGGCCGACTTACGGGTGGGCTTATCGGAGTAGAGGTTGAGCTCCGCACTCATATCGTAGAGGATGCGGCGGTGTACGGGCTTCATGCCGTCGCGCACATCGGGAAGCGCGCGCGACACGATGACCGACATCGAATAGTCGATGTACGCCGACTTCATCTGCTCTTCGATATTGATAGGAATGATACGTCCTACCAAACCGGCATTCTTTTCTTCTTCAGTTAGCATCTTGTCTCTTGAAATTACGGTCTTTTAACGAACAAAAATACGATTTATTTCCGATCTGAGCAACTTTAGGGCGATAAATCTGACGCCGGTGCACAAGATTTCCGGACCGGCACCCCGTTTTTGCCCCTTTTCCGCCGATCTGACGGCCTGAAAAAAATCTCCCGACGAGGTGTCGGGAGAAAACGAGCCTGTTTGCAGCCGGGCGAGAGCCGGCGGCCGCGGCCGGGTGGGGGCGCATGCGTTTTCAGACGCCGGAGAAAAAGTCGGAAAAAACGATTTCCGGGAAGCACGCCCCGCTTTTTTGCCGTTTCGGGAGGATTTTTTTACCTTTGCGGCTTCGACCCGAATTTTATGACCCGAATCAATACCCCCAAAGAGGTCCTCGCGCTGGCCGGAAGCTCCGCGGCGGACAAACTGCAAAATACGGCCGGCAAGACCCTCATACTCGCATTTCTGGCCGGCGCATACATCGCCATAGGCGGCCTGTTCTCGCTGATGGCGGGATTCGGGTTCCCCGGAGCGGCCGAAGCGCCCGGATTCCAGCGCCTGCTGTCGGGCGCGGTATTCCCGCTGGGGCTTATACTGGTGGTATTCACCGGAGCCGAGCTGTTCACGGGCAACAACGCCGTACTGATGCCGGGGGCGCTCGCCCGCCGGTACGGCTGGGGCAAAGTAGCGCGCAACTGGACGCTCGTGTGGATGGGGAATTTCGCAGGGGCGCTCTTCTTCACCTATTTTATGGTGGTTCTGCCCGGCGTGCTGTCGTCGGAAATGTGGCGGGAAGCGGCCTGCAATATTGCGCAGGCGAAGGTATCGCTGCCGTGGAGCACGGTTTTCCTACGCGGCGTGGGCGCCAACTGGCTGGTATGTCTGGCCGTATGGCTCGGAATGAGCGCCAACGACGTGCCGGGACGTATGCTGGGGCTGTTTTTCCCGATCATGTGCTTCGTGGTGATCGGCTACGAACACTGCATCGCCAACATGTTCTTCATCCCGCTGGGCATGCTGCTCGGCGCACCGGTATCGGCGGCGGAGCTGTTCGCCGGCAATCTGGTTCCGGCCACGCTCGGCAACATCGTGGGCGGCGGGCTCTTCGTGGGCGGGCTGTACTGGTATCTCAACCGGAAATAAGCGGCAGGAAATTCCTGCGGCAGCAGGGACGCGGCAGTCCGGCGCGCAATCCGGGGCATGAGCCGTCACATACGCACGCCGTTCGTATCCACTAAGTGTATCCACGGAAAGTATCCGCCGGAGTATATCCGCGCAGGCGTATCAGCGGAAGTCGATAAATTCGTAACCTTTGTAGTCCCCTTTGGAGAAGGCTTTGAGCGGCGTGTCGAGCGGGGCAACGCCGAGAACGGCGATGCCGACCTGCTCGCCGTCGTAATCGTAGCGGAGCGATTCGGGGCGCATCGCGGCGGTATCGACCGTAACGAGAATCTCCCCGGCGGGCGAGGCGTCCGCCGAAGTCGGGGTCAGCCGCACGACGGCCCGGCCCTCCGCGTCGCTCACCAGCGAGGGGGCATACTGGGTGCCGATGAAGTCGAAGGCATGGGCGGGGTTGCTGAGCAGATTACGGCTTGAAGTATCCACGTCGTCGATGGTCACTTCGCGGCGGCGGTTGTCGATCTCGTAGCGGATTTTGCCGTCGCAGTAGACCTCCGCCTCCCCCACCGCGATATAGTAGTTTTCACCCTCGACGGCATAACGGCCGCGGGTGGTGTATTCGTCCGAGCTGACCTCGAACGTCACTCCGTAAGCGCCCAGCGCACGGAATCCCGCAGCCAGTTTTTCGAGAATCTCAGCGGCCCGTCCGTCGGCAGAAGGCTCAAGGGCGGCAACCGCCGCGGAGGATGCGGGAGATGCAGCAGCAGCCGGAACGCCGGACCGGAAGAAATCACCTGCGGCCGCAGGAACAGCGGATACGGTGGTTTCCGGGAAAACCGCACGAAGACCCGACGCGGCTTCGGCAGACACTGAGGAAACAGCGGACATGAAAGTTTCGGCTGACGCTGAGGAAACAGCGGACGCGGCGGTTTCGGCTGACACCGAGGAAACAGCAGACGCAACAGCTTCGGCAGACGACGAGACAACAGCAGATGCAATGGTTTCGGCTGACGCTGAGGAAACAGCGGACGCGGCGGCGGTTTCGGTTAGGGCGGCGGTTTCGGAAAGCATCCCGCGGGCGGCGGCCGTCCGGGCCGCTGACAGCAGCACTATTGCGAACAAAAGTCGTTTCATGGGCGTAAGCATCAGAATAAACCGAGGTCCTGCAGTTTGGCTTCGAGCGACGGCAGGTCGTGGAACAGAATGTCGCGCGGCTTGGCCCCCTGCTGGCGGCCGACGATGCCGGCACGTTCGAGCTGCGTCATGATGCGACCGGCGCGGTTGAAGCCGACTTCGTAGTTGCGCTGGATCATCGAGGTCGAAATATTGCCGCCCGAAACTGCGTCGCGGGCGATCTCGGCGAAGAGCGAGTCGTATTTCACCGGAGCGGACTCCTCGCTGCCCAGACTGCTGCCGCCGCCGTCCGCATCGGGCGTATAGTCGGGCAGCGGGTAGGCTTCGGTATAGCCCTGCTGGCGGGAGATGTAATCGACGACGCGCTCCACCTCCTTGGTCTCGACCAGCGCACACTGGATACGGGTCAGCTCGCCGTCCTTCGAGAAGAGCATGTCGCCGCGTCCGATCAACTGGTTGGCGCCCGGCTGGTCGATGATCGTGCGCGAGTCGATCATCTGCATCACGCGGAAGGCGATACGGGCCGGGAAGTTGGCCTTGATACCGCCCGTAATGACCTTCACGTCGGGACGCTGCGTGGCGATGATCAGGTGGATGCCGATGGCGCGGGCTTTCTGCGCCAGACGCATCACGGGTACCTCGACCTCGCGGGCGGTCATGATCAGGTCGGCGAACTCATCGACGACGACGACGATATAAGGCAGGTAACGGTGGCCGTTATGCGGATTGAGCCGCCGGGAGGTGAACTTCTCGTTGTATTCGGCGATATTGCGCGCCCCGGCCTTCTTACAGAGTTCCAGACGGTTGTCCATCTCCGTACAGAGCGAGTTGAGCGCATAGACCGCCTTACGGGGATCGGTGACGATCGCATCGTCTTCCGACTCCATCTTGGCGAGGAAATGCCGTTCGATCTTGGCGTAGAGCGAGAATTCGACCATCTTGGGGTCGATCATCACGAACTTCAGCTGCGCGGGGTGTTTGCGGTAGAGCAGCGAGGTGATGATCGCATTGAGTCCCACCGACTTACCCTGACCCGTGGCGCCCGCGACCAGCAGGTGCGGCATCTTGGCCAGATCGAAGACGTAGTTTTCGTTCTGGATCGTGCGGCCGATCACCACCGGAAGCTCGGCCTTCGACTCCTGAAAACGCAGCGAACGCACGGCGGAGTACATCGACACCACCTGCTTGTCGCGGTTGGGGACCTCGATGCCGATGGTTCCCTTGCCGGGAATGGGCGCGATGATGCGGATACCCAGCGCCTTAAGGCTCTGGGCTATGTCGTTTTCGAGACTCTGGATCTTCGAAATCTTGACGCCCTGCGCCTGCACGATCTCATAGAGCGTGACCGTGGGACCGACGGTGGCCTTGATACGCTGGATCGGAATGCCGAAATTCTTGAGCGTCTCCTCGATGCGGGTCTTGTTGTCGAAAATCTCCTCGTCGCTAACCTCCGAATCGGACTGGTAGTCCTCCAGAAGCGTCACGGGCGGCTTGCTGTAGTTCACGAGGTCCTTCAGCGGATCGTAGCTCTCGGTCGTGATCGCCCGTTCGTCGACCATGCGGGCCTCGTTGGCTTCGACCGTAACGACGACGCCTTCGGCACCGGCCGAACCCGCGGAAACAGATGCGTCGGCGGGTGCGGATTCATATTCGGGCACGGAGCCAGCTCCATGCGCAGGCGCATCTCCGGATGCGGAAGCAACCGCGGCGAGAGATGCGGGGCCGGAAAGGGATTCGGAACCGGAAAGGGATTCGGGAGCGGCTCCGGCGAGGGCAGCCGGGGAAGATGCGCCGGCATCTCCGCCTACGGTAAGTTCGGTGAACGGGCCGTCGGAAACGGGCATATTGCGGACCGGAGTTCCGGCGGAGGGTGCGGCCGAGGGTGTCGAGGGACGCTCCAGCTCGACGAGTCCGCCGGGGCCGAGCACCAGCCGCCCTTCGGGACGCGAGAGGTCCACTTCGATAAATTCGCCGTCCTCGTCGGTCTTTACCGCGGATTCCGCTTCGCGGGCGGGTTCCGAGCCGACGGGGGTACCGTCGGACGAGATTTCGACGAAGGGATCGTCCTCTTCGCCGCGGACGATCTGCGTTGCGGCTGCTTCCGGCTCACGGGCGGGACGTACGATTTCGGGGTCCGGCGTACGTGCGGCGCGCGGCGTTTCAGGCTCCGGCACGCGCACGGCGCGCGGCGTTTCGGGTTCGGCCGCACGCTCCGTTCCGGCTGCCCCGGCGGCATCCGGCGCGGCCGGCGTCGCGGCAGCAGAAACGGCCCCGTCGGCCTCCTCGGCATGGAGGTGTCCCGGAACGACCTTATGCTTGACAATCTCGACGATCCGGCCGCTCTTGTCCACCATGACGTTGCCCGCGCGATTGACCTTGTTGATGAAATTGCGGTTGATGAAGACGCCCGTCAGTATCCAGCAACCCACGAGCAGGATAAGCGTGCCGAAGACGCCGATATGCGTGTGCAGCAGGGCGCCGGTCTCGATGCCGAAAGCGCCGCCCCACCCCGTCGAGCTGCAAAGGCTCCACTTGTCGCCGAAAGCGAAGCCCAGCGTCAGCGAGCCGAGGATCATGATCAGGAAGAGCGAGAGAATCGAATGGTTGAACAGCAGCGGACGCTGGCGGATGATCCGCACGCCGACGAGAATGATCATCGTCGGAATCAGGATGCCGAAGACGCCGAACGAATTATCGACCAGCAGGCGTCCCAGCTTCGCGCCCGCCCAGCCGCAGAGGTTCTCCGGCTCGACGCCCAGCGTCAGCCGCTCCTCAGGCGAGAGTTGCAGGCCGCTCTGGTCGGCAGCCCAGCTGAAGAACGAAAACAGCACGGACGACGCGGCAAACACGCCGACGAACAGCAGCAAAAGGCCCGCGATCCAGCGGGCGCTGTCGCTGTTGGAGCGTTCGATGCGCTGACGTCCGTTTTTAGAAGCAGTTGTATTTGTCGTATTTTTAGATGCCATCTCGTGTTGCGCTTGATTTTATCAAGCGAAGTTACGCATTTTTTTCGACATTCGGGGTATCAGGGGGAACTTTATTGAATCCCGCTTCCGCTCAGAGCGACTCCGCGGCCTTATGTTCCAGACGCAGGCGGTAGCTTTCGCCGGCGAAGGTGCGGAACGTATAGGAGGGGACGTGGTCCGGGGCGGCGTGCAGGCCGTACTGGTCGAGCAGCTGGACGACGCGGCGGGCGACGGCGGGCGACGGATCGACGATTTCGACGCCGCGGCCCGCGACGACGCGTTCCAGCACGGGAAGCAGGAAGGGATAGTGCGTGCATCCCAGCACGATCTGGTCGGCGCCGTGTTCCAGCATCACCGCGACGGCATCGCGGACGGCCTGCTCGGCTTCGGGCGTCGATTCGCGGTCGCTCTCGACCAGTTCGACGAAACCGCGGCCGGGGGCGGTGATGAGTTCGACGCCGCTGCCGTATTTGGCCGCCGTGCGGCGAAAAAGTTCGCCGTCGAGACTCCGCTCGGTGGCCAGCACCCCGACCACCCCGCTGCGGGTATTCAGGCAGGCGGGTTTCACGGCCGGCTCCATGCCCACGATCGGCATCGGGGCGTATTTCTCCCGCAGGAAGTCGATTGCGGCGGCCGTGGCGGTATTGCAGGCCACGACAACCATCTTGCACCCCTGCGCGACGAGGCTGGCGACGGCCTCGTCGGCAAGCCGCCGCACCTCCTCGCGGGGGCGCGATCCGTAGGGGCAGTTTTTGCCGTCGCCCAGATAGACGAGCGATTCGGAGGGCAGCATGCGCCGCACCTCGCGCCAGACGGTCAGTCCGCCCAGCCCCGAATCGTAAACACCTATGGGAGCATCGTTCATTCGCTTCTGTGTATTTGTCACTCCGTCCGCTTTGGGGAAAGCAACCGCCGCGGAGGGAGGTTATTCGTTCTGCATCGTGTGTCGAAGGATCGTTTCGACCACCTCGTCGTCGGACAGCTCGCCGCAATCGACGATCAGCTGCGCCTGCGCGTAAAACGGTTCGCGCGCAGCCATGTCGCGGCTCATGAATTCGACCAGTTCGGCGTCGCCCAGCCCCCGCAGGCGGGGGCGCTTCTGCCGTCCGTAAGGGCTTAGCCGCCGGGCGATCTGCTCCGCCTCGCGGCGCAGGTAGACCGTAAATCCCGCGGCGTTCATGCGGGCCATGTTGTCGCGCCAGACGGGAAGACCTCCGCCCGTGGAGACCACGGCGGCGGTTCCGGCGAGCGTCTGTTCCAGCACTTCGCGCTCCACCTCGCGGAAACGCTCCTCCCCTTCGTAACGGAAAACATCGGCCACGGAAGCCCCCTCGCGCCGTTCGATCAGCGCGTCGGTGTCGGCGAACTCCGCACCCAGACGGCGTGCGAGCCTGCGTCCGAGGGTGCTCTTGCCGCACCCCATGTAACCGATCAGAAAAAGAGGTTTCATCGTCAGGGGTTAAAACAGATTCAGCTGTTCGGGGTCGATCACCTCGTCGGCATCGCCTTTGGCGCGTTCGATTTCGAACTCCACGCCGCCCGAAGTCGTGCCCGTACGGGGCAGGCCGGCGGGCGACGCGGGCGTTTTCTTCGGAGCGGAAGCCTTCGCGGCGGGGTTGTCTTTCACGGCCGAGTCGTCTTTCGCGGCAGGATTATCCTTTGCGGCAGGAACGCCGTCCGCCGCAGACTTGTTCCGAGCAGGGGCGGATCCGGCCGGGACGCCCGGCGCGGAAGGAGTTTCCGCAGCGGAAGAGGCCGGCGCAAAGGCCGGGCCGGCCGTGGCGGAATTCGCACCGGAAGAGACGGCAGAACCAACTCCACCGGAAAGTGCTGCGGCGTCGATCGCGCCGCGATCAGCCGCATCACCGTTCGAACCGCCCACCGCACCGTTGTCCGCACCGTTGCCGGAACCGCCTTGCGCTCCGCCGAAAGCACCGCCGCCGGAGGGCGTATCGTCGGGCACGTCGTCGCCGTCGTCGTCCGAAGGTTCGGGTTCGGGTTCGGGAGGCAGTTCGGGTTCGATGAAGCGCAGCGCGGCGACGTCGTAGGTCGTCAGGCGCTTGCCCTTGGCGCGGTGGCTCTTGACGCCCACGAATTCGTCCACGTCGATCTCGTCCGCAGGGCGCGACGCATGCGCGCCCTTGTAGGTGATTTCGAGCTTGGCGCCCGTGCGTTCCGTCACGGCGACCAGATCGGCCTGCCCCTCCTCGTCGAGGAAGAACTGCATCTTGTCGCTCATCTCGGCCGTGAAACGCTTCATATAGTAGTACTGCTGCGAGCGGTCGTAATAGCAGATGCTGTAGATGCGGTCGGCTTCGTAACGGCTCACGCGCACGGTTTCGTCGGGAAAGTGCTGGCCGAGATCGTAACCCGTGATGTAGTACTGGTTCTTGGAGGTCCAGACGATGATCTTGTCGTCGCCCTTGAACTCGCCCAGCAGCGTGCCGCGGCCGTCGGCGTTCAGGCGGCGGACATCCTCGTCGAACCAGACGTTCTGGCCGCCGAGCGTCGAAGTACCGCGCTCCTTGAGGACGATCTTGTGGATGCCGTAGCGCGAGAAGAGATTGCCCTGACTCTGGCGCCCCTTGATGGCGAGGGTCGAGAAGTCGAGGTCCACGATCACCTTCTTGAGACGCGGACGGGGCTTGAAGTAAATCTTGAGCACCTCGGCCTCACCGTTCGGATTGACAGACATATAGAGTATCTCGCTCTTGGGCGTGCCCTTGGTGATGTCGTACTCCTTGTCGCGCGTGATGGCCTTGATGGCGCAGCGCTTCATCATGATCGGGCCGTTCTTGCCGTCGCGGTACAGCACGTTGTAGATCGTGCGCTCGTCGTTGCGCTTGAAGACGCCGATATAATAGATGCCCTTCTCGAAGAAGGCCTTGTCGCTGACCTTGGTGATGACGTAACGGCCGTCCTTGGTGAAGACGATCACGTCGTCGATGTCCGAGCAGTCGCAGACCAGCTCGGCGTCCTTCATCGACTTGCCGATGCCGAAGAAGCCTTCGGCGCGGTCCACGTAGAGCTTGGCGTTGGTCACGGCGACCTTCGTGGCTTCGATATTGTCGAATTCGCGCAGTTCGGTCCTGCGCTCCCGGCCCTTGCCGTACTTGTCGCGGATACGCTCGTAATAGGCCACGGCGTATTCGGTAAGATGGTTCAGATCGTACTGCGTGGACTTGATGTCCTCCTCGATCTGACGGATTTCATTGTCGGCCTTGTCGCTGTCGTAACGCGAAATACGGATGAACTTCAGCTCCGTAAGCCGCTGCACGTCGGAGAGCGTCACCTCGCGGCGGAGCAGTTTCTTGAACGGCTCCAGCCCCTTGTCCACGGCGGCGTAGGCCTCCTCGCGGCTCTTGCTGCCCTCGATGAGCTGGTAGAGCTTGTTCTCGATGAAGATGCGTTCGAGCGACGCGGCGTGCCACGCTTCGTTCAGCTCGCCGAGCCGGATCTCCAGCTCGCGGCCCAGCAGCCATTTGGTATGCTCGGCCGAGCGGCGCAGGATTTCGCTCACGCCCAGAAAATGGGGCTTGTCCTCCCAGATCAGGCAGGCGTTCGGGGCGATCGAGACTTCGCAGTCCGTGAAGGCGTAAAGCGCGTCGATGGTCTTGTCGCTCGACTCGTCGGGCGAGACCTGAATGACGATCTCGACCCGGTCGGCCGTATTGTCATCGACCTTCTTGATCTTGATCTTGCCCTTGTCGTTGGCCTTGATGATCGAATCCTTGATCGACTCGGTGGTCGTGGTATAGGGAATTTCGGTGATGGCCAGCGTACGTTTGTCGATCTTCGAAATCTTGGCGCGGACCTTCACAGCACCGCCGCGAAGACCGTCGTTGTAACGGCTCACGTCGGCCATGCCGCCCGTCGGAAAGTCGGGGTAAAGCTGGAATTCGCGGCCCTGAAGATGGGCGATGCAGGCGTTGATAAGCTCCACGAAGTTGTGGGGCAGGATTTTCGACGCCAGACCTACGGCGATGCCGTCCGAGCCCTGCGCCAGCAGCAGCGGGAACTTGATCGGCAGCGTGACCGGCTCCTCCTTGCGGCCGTCGTAGGTAAGCATCCACTCGGTGGTCTTCTTGTTGAAGACCACTTCGTTGGCGAATTTCGAAAGGCGGGCTTCGATATAACGGCCCGCGGCGGCTTCGTCGCCCGTGAGGATGTTGCCCCAGTTGCCCTGACAGTCGATCAGCAGGTCCTTCTGGCCCAGCTGGACCAGCGCATCCTTGATCGACGCGTCGCCGTGCGGGTGGTACTGCATGGTCTGGCCCACGATGTTGGCCACCTTGTTGTAGCGGCCGTCGTCCACGACCTTCATGGCGTGGAGGATGCGCCGCTGAACGGGTTTCAGACCGTCTTCGACATGGGGCACGGCGCGTTCGAGGATCACGTACGAAGCGTAATCCAAGAACCAGTTCTTATACATGCCCGTCAGTTTGCGCACGCCCCCCTCGTCCTGCGTCAGCCGGTCGAATTTGCCCGCCTTGCCCTGAGGCCCGGCGGCCGGGGTTTCGTCGGCTGCCTCGTCGGCCGTTTCCGGGGTCGATGCGTCCTCGTTGAGCGGCTCTTCCCGCCCGATGATATCTTTTTCTTCTGCCATATTCCTTTAACTGATTGCAAGGTCCTGCTCGACGATATCCTCCTCGATGCGCAGGTTGTCGATGATGAAGCCCTGCCGCTCGTAGGTGTTCTTGCCCATGTAGAACTCCAGCAGGTCGTGGATCGGGTCGTCCTTGGTGATGCGGACCTTGTCCAGCCGCATCCCCTCGCCGATGAATTCGCGGAACTCGTCGGGCGAAATCTCGCCCAGACCTTTGAATCGCGTGATTTCGGCGTTGGCGCCGCAGCGGGAGACGGCTTTCAGGCGTTCGTCCTCCGAATAGCAGTAGTGCGTCTCCTTCTTGTTGCGCACGCGGAAAAGCGGCGTTTGCAGCACGAACAGATGGCCCTGACGGATCACGTCGGGGAAGAACTGCAGGAAGAAGGTCATCATCAGCAGGCGGATGTGCATGCCGTCGACATCGGCATCGGTGGCGATGATCACCTTGTTGTAGCGGAGGTTGTCCATATCCTCCTCGATGTTGAGTGCCGCCTGCAGGAGGTTGAACTCCTCGTTCTCGTAGACGACCTTTTTGGTGAGTCCGTAGCAGTTGAGCGGCTTGCCGCGCAACGAGAAGACCGCCTGCGTACGCACGTCGCGGCTCTTGGTGATCGAACCCGAAGCCGAATTACCCTCGGTGATGAAGATCATCGACTGTTCGGCCAGCTCATGCTTGTCGGTGCGGTGTATCTTGCAGTCGCGCAGTTTCTTGTTGTTGAGCGACACCTTCTTGGCCGTCTCGCGGGCCTTCTTCTGGATGCCCGAAATCGCCTTGCGCTCCTTTTCGTTCTCGACGATCTTCTTCTGGAGAATCTGCGCCGTCTCGGAGTGCTTGTGCAGGTAGTCGTCGAGGTGCTTGCCCAGAAAGTCCACGACGAAGTTGCGCATCGACACGCCCGGCTCGATCTCCTTCGAACCGAGCTTGATCTTGGTCTGCGACTCGAAGACCGGGTCGGTGACCTTGACCGAAATGGCGGCGATGATCGACGTGCGGATGTCCGAAGGGTCGTAATCCTTGTGGTAGAACTCCTTGACGGTCTTGGCGATGGCCTCGCGGAACGCCGCCTGATGCGTGCCGCCCTGCGAGGTGTACTGGCCGTTGACGAACGAGAAGTAGCTCTCGCCGTAACCCGTGCCGTGGGCGATCGCCACTTCGATGTCGTCGCCCGAAAGGTGGATCGGCGGATAGAGCGGCTCCTCGGTCATGTTTTCGTTCAGCAGGTCCAGCAGGCCGTTTTTCGAGACGTAGCTGCTGCCGTTGAAATTGAACGTCAGACCCAGATTCAGGTAGGTGTAGTTGCGGATCATCTGCTCGACGTATTCGAGGTTGTAGGCGTACTGCCCGAAAACCTCCTCGTCGACGCGGAACGAAATGAAAGTGCCGTTCTTCTCCCTCACGCCGCTCTCCCACGTATCGCTCTGTTCGAGTCCCTGCGCGAAGGTCACCGTGCGAGCTTCGCCGTCGCGGACCGAACGGGCCGTGAATTCGCTCGAAAGCATGTTGACGGCCTTGACGCCGACGCCGTTCAGGCCGACGGTCTTCTTGAAGGCCGAGCCGCCGTACTTGCCGCCGGTGTTCATCTCGCTGACGGCCGCCGCGAGCGACTTGAGGGGAATGCCGCGGCCGTAGTCGCGCACCGAAACCACGTTGTCGGCGATCGAAATGTCGATCTGACGGCCGACGCCCATGATGAACTCGTCCACCGAGTTGTCCACGACCTCCTTGATGAGGACGTAAATGCCGTCGTCGGCCTGCGCGCCGTCGCCCAGCTTGCCGATATACATACCGGGCCGCAGGCGGATGTGCTCCCGCGGCGAGAGGGTGACGATGGCGTCGTCGCCGTAATTGTCGTTCGGATTCGTATTGAGTAAATCTGCCATAGTCTATTTTTTGTTTCGGATCTCGGCGAGGGCCGCGCACATGGCGTCGTGCACCTCCTGCATCAGTTCGTGCGTCTCGGCCGCGGCGACCCGCCCGGCGGAGACGGGGGGCAGCACCCGGATCGTGATCCGGTTGCCCCAGTTGAACAGCGCGTTCTTTTTGATGAGCGTCTTCGTACCGTCGAGCACCACGGGAAGAATCTCCACGCCCGCCTCCTTGGCCAGCGTGAAGGCCCCCGCCTTGAAACGGTGAATCTCGCCGTCCTTGGAGCGCGTACCCTCAGGGAATACGGCCACCGAAGCGCCGCGCGAAATCCATAGTTTGCCGTCGCGGACCATCTGCTCCAGCGCTTCGGAAGCGCGACCGCGGTTGATGCAGATGTCGCCGTGCAGGACGAGGTACTGCCCGAAGAAGGGGGTCTTGAAGACCTCGCGCTTGGAGACCCAGCGGAAATTGAGCGGAATGTAGTAAAGCGTCGGGATGTCGATCACCGTATTGTGGTTCAGCACGATGACGTAACTCTTCTTCCGGTCCACGTACTCCCGGCCGATCACCCGCTGCCGCCACCGGGGAGGCACGGCGAAGAAGATGCGGACCAGAATGCGCGACAGTTCGTGCACCACGCGGCGGCCCTTGTCGAAAGGATAGCACACGACCAGAGCGACGGCCGACAGCACCATGAAAAAGGTGCAGAGGAAGACCAGAAAGATATAGTAAACTGCGCTTATCATAAAATCAGTCTTTAAGGCCCGGCCGCCGCACCCCGCCGCACCCGTCCGGACGCCGTATCGGGCGGAAAACGGCATAGCGGAGCGTTCGGAATAACGTCAGGGGACAATGAGCCATAATAATTCAATCTGCAAATTTAGGAATTATTCGCAGGAATCCTAAATCGGGGAGCAACGATTTTTCAACAAAATATTCACGATGACCGTCGGGCCGGACCTTTTTTTTCGCAGGCCGCCGAAAAAAAATAATGCGAAACAGTTGACCCGTCCCCAAGGTCAGGGTGTATCTTTGCCGCATGAACACTGCGCAGAGTTTATGAAGACAACGAAAATCAAATTCAAAATCGGAGAATTTTCCAAGCTCAACCGGGTTACCGTCAAGACATTGCGGCACTACGAAGAGATCGGACTGCTCGTACCGAGCCAAGTGGACAAGTGGACCGGATACCGTTATTACGACGTATGCCAGCTGGGAAGGATGAACACTATCCGCTACCTCAAGGAGCTGGGATTCACGCTCGAAGAGATCGGAGAGCTGTTCGACGAGGGGCGGACGCGCCCGTCGCCGGAGCTTATCGCGGCCAAAACCGCGGAGTGCCGGGAGACGCTGCTCCGGCTGGAGCGGCGCATGACGGAGCTGGAAAGGCTGGGAAAAGAACTCGCAAAACCGAAGAAAATGGAAAAAGCATTTATCAAAGAGCTGCCGGCGGTCGTCGTCGCCAGCCACCGCCGGGTCGTCAGGGGCTACGACGAACTGTTCGACCTCTGCCCCAATGTCATCGGACCGGAGATGGCGCGGCTGGGTTGCGAATGTTCCGAACCGGGCTACTGCTTCACGATCGACCACACCTGCGAATTCAGGGAACGGGACATCGACATCGAATACTGCGAAGCGGTGACCGAACGGAAAGAGGAGTCGGAGCTGATTGAATTCAAGGAGCTGGAGGCCGTGCCGACGGCCGTGTGCATGTATCACCGCGGAAACTACGACACCCTGCCGCAGACCTTCGCCGAGCTTTACGCATACGTCGAAAAAGAGGGATACAAGCTCGCGGGAAGCCCCCGGTTCAGCTATATCGACGGCATCTGGAACAAGGACAGCGAGGAAGAGTGGCTGACCGAAATTCAGATTCCGGCAGGCAGGTAACCCCGCCGTCCTACCCTTTCGGACCTCCGTACCCTGCCGGTACGGAGGTCTTATTTATATATGTATCAAAATTTTCTGCAAAAATACAGTACTATGCATTGCAAAGTATAAACATTTTTACATATCTTTGCCACGTCAACTAAAATGCTACGCAGATTACAATTAAACGCAGAATATTATGAAAAAACTTATCCTCCTTATCCTGCTGCTCGCAATGGCTGCGGCGAACGCAATAGCGGCCCGCATGTATCCGACCGGAGGCCGCGTCGTGGACGCGCAGGGACAGGCCGTGGAGTATGCGACGGTGGTACTGCTCAGGGGCGGCGAGCAGGTGGCCGGCATGGCGACCGACGACGCCGGACGTTTCGAGCTGAAGGTCCCGACGGGCGAATACACCCTCTCGATCCAGTATCTGGGTTTCGATCCCGTCCTGCGGCAGGTGCGCGTCGATGCGGACAACGATTTGGGCGACATCGTGCTGAAAAGCTCCTCGACGCAGATCGAGGGCGTGGTGGTCAAGGCGCAGCTGATCCGCCGCGAGGCCGACCGCTTTGTCGTCGATGTGGCCAACGCCCCGGCGGCGATCGGCAAGGATGGCATCGAACTGCTGGAGCGCGCTCCGGGCGTATGGGTGGACGACGAGAAGATCTCGATCAACGGCAAGAGCGGTTCGAAGGTGTACGTCAACGACCGCGAGCTGCGCATGGAACCGGCGCAGCTGCTGACCTACCTGCGTTCGCTGCGCGCCGACGACATCCAGAAAATCGAGGTCGTGCCCACGACCGGCGCGGACTACGATGCGGATTCGTCGGGCGGCATCATCCGGATAACGCTCCGCAAACGCCGCGAAAACGGCATGGAGGGGTCGCTGTCGGTCGATTCGCGGCTGGGCCGCTGGGTGCGGTCGGTCAATCCCCGTGCGCGCGTCAACTACCATTCGGGACGGCTCGACCTCTACGGGCTGGCGTGGTTCAACCTCGAAACCGACGAATTCGAATCGGACGAAAACACCCGCTACACGTCGGGGAGCAACAGTCTCGAAGCCCACTCCGAAAAATTCGAACGCGACCGGAATTTCGGCGCGAGCTTCGGTTCGGTGTACGAGATCAATTCCCGCCAGAGCGTCGGCGCGGAGTTCGAATACTGGCGCAACCGCGAAAAAGGTCCCAACGACTCCTACACGGACTTCACGGCCGAAGAGGGGGTGACCCGCACCGACAGCCGCTATGACAATTTCACAGCGCGCAACAACTACTCGCTGACGTTCAACTACATCCGGAAGATCGACTCGCTGGGTTCGACGCTCAAGGTGCTGGCCGACTACAACCGCCGCACCACGGACGCCGAGAACGACAACTTCAGCCGCATAGCCGCTCCGGCCCCCGCGCCCGCCGCAGACTCGGCCTACCGCGACAATTCGGTCTCGGTCTACAACGTGACCACCGCCACGCTGGCCTTCGACAAGAAGTTCTCGCCCCGCTGGTCGCTGCGGGCCGGAGCCAAGTACACCTACAACGACATGCACAACGACGCGCTGTACGAATACCTGAAAGACGACGCATGGGCGCGCAACGACAACCAGAGTTTCACGATCAACTACACGGAGAACATCGCCGCGGCGTACGGCATCGCGTCGGCCAATCTCGGACGCTGGAGCTTGGTGGCGGGAGTGCGCGGCGAGTACACCCGCACCGAAGGCAAAGGGCACGGCATCGCGCAGAATTATTTCAGTCTGTTCCCCAACGCCAACGTCTCCTATGCACTCACCAAGGACGGCGCCTATTCGCTGATCGCACAGTACGCCCGTACGATCGAGCGGCCGCGGTTCTGGACCCTCAACCCGCAGCGGTTCCAGATTTCGGACTACACCTATCAGACAGGAAATCCGAAGCTCGACCCGGCCTACAAGCACGACGCGAGCCTGACGCTGGTGCTGAAACACAAATACACGCTGACGGGCGGCATCGTCGTCCAGACCGGCGAAATACAGCAGACGATGCGTCCCGACGCCGACGACCCGAAGCGACTGTGCATAGCGTGGGTCAATTACGACACGACGAAGAGTTATTACGTCTCGGCCAATGCGCCGTGCCAGTTCGCCAAATGGTGGACCATGAACCTCAACGCCACCTACATCCGTCAGGGCCAGCGCATCGACCAGCACACGCCCGAAAAGCACTACAATTTATATTTCGCGAACGCTTCGACCACCTTCACGCTGCCCGCGAAGTTCTACATCGACCTGTCATACCGCTTTCAGAGCCGCATGGACTTCGGCAACTGCTGGGTGGAACCGATGCACTTCCTCAATGCGGGGATCAAAAAACGGTTCGGCGACAAGTTCACCGCCGCATGCTCGGTGCGCAACCTGATCGACCGCCCGCAGCACGTCGGCGCACGCGGCGAAGGATTCGTCCGCAGGGTGGATGTCTCCCAGCAATGGAACTGCCGAGAATTCCGCATTTCGCTGAGCTACAACTTCAAGTCGGGCAAGGCCTTCAAGCGCAGGGCCGTCGAGGCGGGTTCAGCCGACGAGAAGAGCCGATTGTAGATCGTCGGGGCCGGCCCCGACGGAGTAAAACGGCTGCTGCCGGGAGCGGATCAAAAACCGCTGAATACAAGCGGATACGGTACATAAATTGCTGCATGGCGGGAAAAACTTCCTGCTATGCAGCATTTCAGTTATCTGGCCGAGATATTCGTCGTGGGCGGCATCGTCTCGGCGCTGATTATCGCGGCCGACCTGCACTCGTGCAGACAGCCGATGCGTATTATGAACAGCGTGTGGATTCTCACCGGCCTGTGGGCCAGCGTCATCGGGCTATGGGCCTATTTCACCTTCGGCCGGCCGCGGCACTGCGACCTCGAAGAGCATAACGGCGGCCGGAAAACGGGGACGAAGCCGGAAACAGGAGCAGAAACACGAGCCGAAGCGGAAACGGGAGCAAGAGCGGCAGAAGCCGGGGCTGACGGCATGCGGAAAATGAGCAGTACGGCAGGCATGGAAAATATGGGTGAAACGGCAGGTATGCCGGGTATGGCTATGCCCGGCATGAGGAACATGGCGGAAGCGGAGATGCCGGGGCGGCCGAAATGGGAGTCGGCGGTGTTGTCCACGCTTCATTGCGGAGCGGGATGTACGCTGGCCGATCTGGTCGGGGAATGGTTTATGTATTTCGTTCCGATCGCCGTCGGCGGGAGCCTGCTGGCCGGGGCGTGGATCGCGGACTACATACTGGCGCTGGTTTTCGGCATCGGGTTCCAGTATGCGGCGATCCGGGGCATGGAACGGACACTCGGACGCGGCACGGCCCTGCGGCGGGCGGCTAAAGCCGACATACTGTCGCTCACGGCATGGCAGGCGGGCATGTACGGCTGGATGGCGGTCGCAATTTTCGGACTCAACGGGGGCATGCCGCTTCCCCGCACTTCGTTCGTATTCTGGTTTATGATGCAAATCGCCATGGCATGCGGGTTCCTGGCAGCACTGCCGGTAAACGTCCTGCTGATTAAAGCGGGCATAAAAAAAGGGATGTAGCTTCCCGCCGCATCCCCTTATATCCAACACGATACCACCCTACCGCGCCCGGCGGAACCGCAGGTGCGGGAAAGGAATGTGCAGCGACCGACCGGCGATGATGAGCGTCACGGCGACCAAAATCAACACCACGCCCAGCACGATGCGCGGCGTGAGTCGTTCGCCGAAGACCACGACGCCGAAAAAGAGGGCCGTAAGGGGTTCCAGCGCACCGAGAATCGCCGTGGGCGTAGAGCCGATGGCGCGGATGGCGGCGGCCATCGTCACCAGCGACACGATCGTCGGAAAGAGCGCCAGCGAGACGGCGTTGATCCAGAGTCCGGGCGTGGGGATCGCCTGCAGGTCGGCGCAGAAGCGCAGGCGCACGACATAGACGCTCAGGCCGAACAGCAGGGCGTAAAAGGTGAGTTTCTCGGTCGGCAGGCCGCGCAGCGACGAGCGGTTGACGCCCACGATGTAGACCGCATAGCAGAGCGACGAGAGAAAAACCAGCGCGACGCCGAGAAAGGAGAGCGGCTCACCGCCGCCTTTGTAGAGCATGGCGATGCCGGTGAAGGCCAGCAGGATCGAGAGCATGGTGATCCGGCTCACCTTCTCGTGGAAACCGACGGCCATGATGACCGCGACCAGCACGGGATAGAGGAACAGGATGGTCGAAGCGATGCCCGCGTCCATGTGGTTGTAGCTCTCGAACAGGAAGAGCGACGAGAAAGAAAAGAGCAGTCCCATGACCGCCAGCGGCACAAGGTCGCGGCGGCGCACGGCGAACGACTGCCGCCGGACGAGCATCAGCGCGCCCAGCATCGCCGCAGCCAGCAGATAACGGTAGAAAAGCACCGAATCCACTCCCATGCCCGCCTCGTAGAGGGGCAACGTGAAGAGCGGATTCAATCCGTAACTGGCGGCGGCCACGGCACCCAGCACGCAGCCGCGCGACTTAGCGTTCGCCATTTCCTTTAGAACTGTACCTGCGGCGCGGCTTCGGAGCCTTCGGCCGACTCGAAGTAGGGCTTCTGCTCGAAACCGAACATTTTGGCGACGAGGTTGGCCGGGAAGCGGCGCACGGAGACGTTATAGGTCCGGGCCACTTCGTTGAACTGCTTGCGGGCCACCGAAATACGGTTTTCGGTGCCTTCGAGCTGCGCCTGCAGTTCGAGGAAGTTCTGATTGGCCTTCAGGTCGGGATAGCTCTCCGACACGGCGATCAGGCGGCCCAGCGCCGAGCGCACCTGCGCCTGCGCCTGCTGGAACTCGGCCAGCTTTTCGGGCGTCAGGTCGTCGGCCGACAGGTTGATCGAGGTGGCCTTGGCGCGGGCTTCGGTCACCTCGGTAAAGGTCTGCGTCTCGTGGGCCGCATAGCCCTTGACCGTATTCACCAAATTGGGAATCAGGTCAGCGCGGCGCTGATACTGCGTCTCGACGTTGGCCCATGCGGTCTTAACGCCCTCTTCCTTGTTGACGAATCCGTTGTACGTTGCATAGAAGAAGATCACCACAAGGGCGGCGACTCCAATCCAAATCCATTTTTTCATAACAAACTGTTTTAATAAATTATCAACTCATTTCGTTCCGGACCGCCATATCCGCGGCCGACAGCCGCGCTTAGAAGTCCGCCCTGTGCGGCATCATGCAATTGCCTTTAAACACCCCGTTACCACCGCGATCCGGCGCCTCCGCCCCCGAACGACCCGCCGCCGAAACCGCCGCCGAAGCCGCCGCGCGATCCGCCGCCGAAACCGCCGAAACCGCCGAAGCCGCCGATGATCGTCCCGCCGCCACCGCCGAAATTGTCGTCGCGCAGATTTTTGGCCCGCCGCTTCACCACGGCCCCGCAGTTGGAGCAGACGTAGGTGTACTCGACCAGCCGGTAGCTGGGAGTCACCTGCAAAATACGGTTCGACTGCTGCCGAAGCGTCGGTTTGTGGCACTTCGGGCAGCGTTTGCGGGCATAATAGCCGAGCATGACGACGCCCAGCGGCAGGACGACGAATCCGACGACGATCAGGAAGACGGCCCACGACGGAAGCTCCCCGTCCGCGGTATCCGTACCGCCCAGATCCAGTTCGCTGCCTTCGAGCAGCTGCGCCGCGGCTTCGACGCCCGCGACCATGCCGCGGCTGTAGTCGCCCTCGCGGAAGGCGGGCAGCATGTATTTCAGCTGAATCCGCTTGCAGACGGCGTCGGGAAGCACGCCTTCGAGCCCTCCGCCCGTGACGAAGCGGATTTCACGCCGGTCCCTGACCAGCAGGATGCCCAGCCCGTTGTCGTTCTCGGCGCGCCCCACGCCCCACTGCGTAAAGAGATCGACGGCGAAATCGAAGACGTCGCCGCCCGCAATGTCGTCCACGGCCACCACGGCCACCTGAGCAATCGCCCGGTCGCGGAGCGCCCCGCAGACCGAGTCGATACGCGCTACGGCGCCGGGCGAAAGGATACCGTCGGGATTCGACACGTAGCGCGTACGGTCGGCGCGCTGGACATTGGGGATATCCTCGGCGCGGTAGCTCCGGGCCTGCGCCGCAAGGCTCGCAAAGAGCAGCAGGCAAAGAATGATAAAGCATCTCATATTCATCGGCAAAAATAGCAAATATTCCGGAACCGGAACGGATTCCGGCAGGAAGTTACCGGACAAAATGCAAAAAAAAGGCCGCCCTGTCGTGCGGCGGTCTTTTTTCGGCGGCGCAGAAGCGTCAGCGGGTCAGGATGCGGTAGCTCCACGGCGCCATATCCTCCTCGACGTGGCCGCGGAGTTCGCCGGGACGGCCCGTCATGGCGTCGGTATACATGCCGGCGTAGATGCCCGTATAGTAATCGGCATGGATCGCATAGGGCGAGAGGTTCATGACCGCGACGACGCAGTTGCCCTCCGCCTCGCGGACCGCAATCATCAGGCAGTCCTCGGCGTTGTTGCGTATCTCGATCATCTCGCCGCCCCGTTCGCCCGATGCGAGCGCCGGATTGGCGTGCCGCAGCGCCGTCAGACGGCGGTAGAACTCCGAAAAGGGATTGGATCCGTAGGCGGGAAGCGGGTCGCGGTCGAAGAAGGCGAACGAATGGTCGTAGCCGATCTCCTGACCGGTGTAGATCAGCGGCAGGCCGCGCGGCACGACGAAGGTGAAGACGGCCATGATCTCGCGGGCGGCGCCCATGCGGGCGAACTCCGAGCCGTTCCACGAATTCTCGTCGTGGTTGGAGGTGAAGGCCAGCCGCATGGCCGAACGGGGATAGCGCCGGCGGTCGGCATAGATGTAGTCGCGCAGCGACGTGACGCGGACCCTTTGCTGCGCCACGTCGTTCATCAGGTGGTGCATCTCCCACGCATAGCAGGCGTCGAAGGCTCCCCCGTCGAAAAGGTAGGTCTCCTCGGCTTCGGCCAGCATGAACAGATCGGGCTTCACCCGCCGCAGGCGTTGCGCCGTCTCGTTCCAGAATTCGATCGGAACCAGCATCGCCATGTCGCAGCGGAAGCCGTCCACGCCGTGTTCGCGGACCCAGAACTCCATGGCGTCGCCCTGCGCGCGCCACACTTCGCGTTCGGCATAGTTGAGTTTGGCCGTGTCGGTCCAGTCCCAAGGCACGGCGGGCGCTCCCGAAGCGTCGCGCTCGTACCACGAAGCGGGCTTTTCGGTCACCCAGCGGGCGTCGCGCGCCGTATGGTTGGCGATCCAGTCCAGCAGCACCTTCATACCCAGCCGGTGCGCCTCGGCGACGAAGGCGTCGAAATCTTCCATCGTCCCCAGACAGGGATCGACCGCACAATAGTCGCGGACCGAATAATAGGAGCCGAGCGAGCCTTTGCGCCCCTCGACGCCGATCGGATAGACGGGCATCAGCCACACGGCGTCGATGCCCATGTCGCGCAGGAAGCCCAGTTTCGCGGCCGCGGCGCGCAGCGTGCCTTCGGCCGTCAGCTGGCGCACGTTCATTTCATAGAGCACGGCCTGATAACTCCATTCGGGATGTAACATTTCCATAGCTTGAATAAATCGGTTTTCGGGGTGTCAAATGTACGTTTTTTTCCGGACAAACGCTCCGCCCGGACCAAAAACAGCCATAATTCGACGGAAATAGCTGACGCAGGGCGCATTTATTTCATGGAAAATTCTTACCTTTGCGCACGATTATAAAAACGCCTTAATCAAATATGAAACATTTACGTCTCCTTATGCCGGTCATACTGACGGCTCTACTCGTCACGTCATGCGCCTCGCAAAAGCGTGCATGGTACCTGCAGGATGCCCAGCCGTTCACGCCCGAACAGATCGCAGAAAACGGCCAGATACGCATCAAGCCCCTCGACAGGCTGACGATCGTCGTCAACAGCAAGGACCCCGAACTGGCCGTGCCGTTCAACTCGTCGTCGTCGCTGAGCTCCCTGACCGGAGCGACCAATTACGGAAGCGCCACCAACCAGTCGCTGCAAATCCGCACGGTGGATGAAAACGGACAGCTCGAAATGCCCGTGATCGGAAAGATCGAGTGCAAGGGCAAAACCCGGAGCGAACTGGCGCAGGCCATAGCCGACAAGATCGTCGAGGGCGGGTATATCAACGACCCGACGGTAAACGTGCAGTTCGCGGACATGAAGATTTCGGTAATCGGCGAGGTGGCACGTCCGGGACACTACGACGTCACGCGCGACAAACTCTCGATCTTCGACGCGCTGGCCATGGCCGGCGACCTGACGATCTACGGTATCCGCACCGACGTGGCTGTGGCCCGCGAAGTGGACGGCGTGCGCACCATCGAGTACCTCGACCTCACGTCGAAGGAGCTGTTCAACTCCCCCGCGTTCTACATCCAGCAGAACGACGTGATCTACGTCAAACCCAACAAATACAAGGCGCAGACCGGTGAAATCAGCCAGAACCGAAACTTCTACCTTTCGCTCGTGGGTACGGCAATTTCCGTGGCGACGCTCATCATAACCCTGACCAAATAAGACCGGCCATGACAGAACAGAACATCAATCCGCATCTGCTGAACGAAGAGTCCGAAAACACGAACGGCATCACGCTCCACGACCTGATTCAGATGGTTCTGGCCAACTGGTACTGGTTCGCGCTCTCGGCGATCATCTGTCTGGGAACGGCCTATTACTATCTGGCAAGCACCCCGAAAATATACAGCCGGACGGCGACCATCCTCGTGAAGGACAGCCGCAAGGGCGGCGACACGGATCTGGGCGCGTTCAGCGATCTGGTGGGATTCCAGAACCGCCGCAACGTAGACAACGAGGTCTATATCCTCCAGTCGCACCGGCTGATGTCGGAGGTGGTCAAGCGCCTCCACCTGACGGTCAACTACTCGGTGCGGGAAGGGCTGCGCACGGCGGACCTGTACGGCCGTTCGCCGATCGAAGTCGATTTCATCAACGACAACTCCAAGCAGAAGCTTTCGCTGGAGGTCACCCCGCTCAGAAACGGCAAGATCGAGCTGACGGACTTCGAGGACAAGTTCGTGACGCGGCAGGAGACCAAGCGGGTCATTCTGGCCGAATACGGCGATACGGTCGCCACGCCCGTCGGGCAGGTGGTCGTGCACAAGACCCTGTTCATGGACTCGACCTATCTGAAAAAACCCATCACCGTAATCAAGAATTCGCTCGCGGCGACGACCAACGCCTACCGCGCCGCCGTGAAGAGCGACGTGGCCAACAAGCAGGCCTCGATCGTGACGATCTCGATGAACAATTCGGTGCCGCGCCGCGCCGAGGACGTGATCAACACGCTGATCGCCGTCTATGAGGAAGACGCCATCGCCGACAAGCGCCAGCTGTCGGTGGTGACGGCCGACTTCATCAAGGAGCGCATGCAGGTAATCGGCCGCGAGCTGGGAGACGTGGACCGCGACATCGAGGACATCAAGAAGAGCAACAAGATGATCGACATCACCTCGGAGGCGACCCGCACCATCACCGAGAGCACGCGCTACAAGGCCGAAAGCCTGACGATCGAGAATCAGATAAGCGTCGCCGACTTCATCCGCGAATACCTCAACGACCCGTCGCATGCGGGCGACCTGATCCCGATGGTGGCCTCGATGACCAACAACGGCATCGTCGCGCAGATATCGGAATACAACGAGGCCATCCTGCGGCGCGAGAAGCTGCTGGAAAACAGCTCGGAGCGCAGTCCGGTCATTCAGGACCTAGACAACGGGCTGGCCGCCGTGCGCCGCTCGATCATCGCCTCGCTCAACTCCCATATTTCGACGCTGGAGATACAGCTCGAAACCATGCGCAAGGAGGAGGCGCAGGTCAACCGCCGCATCTCGACCATGCCTTCGCAGGAGAAGGTCATGCTCGACATCATGCGTCAGCAGAAAATCAAGGAGGAGCTGTTCCTCTACCTGCTCAACAAGCAGGAGGAGACGCAGCTCAACTACGCCGTGGCCGAGAGCAACTCGCGCACGATCGACATGGCGTACGGAAGCGCACGCCCCGTATCGCCCCGCTCGACGATCATCCTCGGCATCAGCCTGCTGGCAGGTCTGGCCATTCCGTTCGGCATACTCTACCTGATCGGCATGCTCGACACGACCATCCGCGGCCGCAAGGACGTGGAGGAGAACCTCAGCGCACCGTTCCTCGGCGACATACCCTTCCTCGAAGGGGACAACAAGGGCGGCGTGGTGGTCCGGGAAACCGGACGCGACGCGCTGTCGGAGGCGTTCCGCATCCTGCGCTCGAACATGACGTTCATGAACGTCTCGTCGGGCAAGGAGATCAAGTGCGTGCTCTTCACCTCGTCGGACCCCCATGCGGGCAAGACGTTCGTGGCGATGAATCTGGCAATGACGCTGGCCATGGCGGGCAAACGGGTCGTGCTGATAGACCTCGACCTGCGCCGTCACGCGCTCACGACGCACTTGGGACGCAGCAACAGCAAGAACGGCATGTCCGGTTATCTGGCCGGAACGATCACCGACATCGACCAGCTGGTGACGAACATGGGCTTCCACGAGAACCTCGACGTGATCTGCGCCGGCATACAGCCGCCCAACCCCACCGAGATGCTGCTCTCGAACCGGCTCGACAAGCTGGTAGAGCAGCTGAAGGAGCGTTACGACTTCGTATTCATTGACAGCACACCGGCCATGTCGGTAGCCGATGCGGTGATTACGGACCGTCTGGCCGACCTCTGTATCTATATCGTGCGCGAAGGCGTGCTCGACCGCCGTCAGCTGCCCGACATCGAACGGCTCTACCGCGAGAAGAAGTTCCATAACATGTGCATCGTGCTCAACGGCACACGCACACGCCGCCATGGCTACGGGTACGGATACGGCTATGGTTACGGGTATGGATACGGTTACGGATACGGCTATGGCGACGACCATCAGGAGGTAAGCTACCGCAAGCGGATCAAACTTTTCTTCAGCAAACTCGCACGTAAAGTAAAGAAATAATATGGCTATACACAATGCATTGATCGCCGTGGATTTCGACGGCACGGTGGTAACGCACGCCTACCCCGAAATCGGGGACGATGCAGGCGCGGTTGCCGTACTCAAAGAACTCACCGACAACGGATGCCGGCTGATACTCTACACGATGCGTTCGGGCGCACTGCTCGACAAGGCAGTCAAGTGGTTCAGGGACCGGGAAATCCCGCTCTACGCCATCAACGAAAACCCCTCGCAGCAGCGCTGGACTTCGTCGCCGAAGATTCATGCGGACCTCTATATCGACGACAGCAACTTGGGCTGTCCGATCCGGTTCGTGGACGGCGTGAAACGGCCGGTGGCGGACTGGACCAAGATCAGGGAGCAGCTGGTACGGGAGGGATTTCTGGACTGACCGGCCGCCCGCAGGTTGTTAGACGGTTACTCGACAAGTTGTTAACCAAGGATAAAAGCAGGACTTTTCGGAGTCCTGTTTTTATTTTGCGCTACGGGTGAAAAATGCAGAGGCCCTGCTCTACCCTGCCGGAACGGAATGGCGCCGGAAAAGGCGGCGGGATAACAGCAGACGAGAAGCGGCAGACGAGAAGCGGCAGATGGAAAGCGGCAGATGGAAAGCGGCAGATGGAAAGCGGCAGAAAAAACGGCAATACAACCGCGGACAAAGACAACAGGGACAGGCAGCCGAAAAGACGTCGGAAAACAATAGGGCAATACGGGACAAAAGATAAGGGGCGGCCCGCAAGCCGCCCCTTATTATAACGCCGGGAACTAAGCCCAGAGATTGCGGGGGTATTTGCCCTCGGCGATCATCTTCTCGATCGAGGCCATCAGCGCGGGTTTGTCCTCCTTGTAGGTGACGCCGTGCCACTGGGCCGCCGAACGGAGCACGCGCAGGGACGCCGCGCCCTCGCCGATGAGTTTGTTGACCATCGTCGGAATGTAGAACTCCGATTTGAGGTTCTCGCGGTTCTCGGCGAGCCACGTCTTGAAATACTCCTTCGAATAGGCGAAGAAGTCGGGCGTGAAGCCGAAGAGGTTCATCGAAACGGGGGTATCCTCGGCAAGCTCTTCGTCGGCGCCGCCGTCGTGGAAGAGGATTCGGCCGTCGGGCATGCGCTCGATCTGCGTACGCTCGACCATCGACGTCAGGTTGCCGTCGGCATCCACGCCGCAGACGCCGCGCGATACGGTGCCGTTGTCCGAAAGGGTCCGGTTCAGATCGTAAGCGACCATGCAGTAGCGGTTTTTGCTGTCACCGAGCTGCGAAAGGTAGTCGCCGATGGTCTGGTAGGCTTCGGCGCCGTAGAAGTCGTCGGCGTTGATGACGGCGAACGGCTCGTGCACGGCGTCGGCAGCCATCATCACGGCATGGTTCGTGCCCCACGGCTTGACGCGGCCTTCGGGAACCGAAGCGCCTTCGGGCAGATAGTCCAACTCCTGAAAGACGAACTCGACGGCGATGCGGCCGCCGAAACGCTCGGCCGAAAAGACCTCGCGGAACTCCTTCTCGAAGGAGTGGCGAATGACGAATACGACCTTGCCGAAACCGGCGCGGATCGCGTCGTAAACCGAATAATCGATAATGGCCTCGTTATTGGGGCCGACCCCGTCCATCTGCTTGAGCGAGCCGTAGCGCGAACCCATGCCTGCGGCGAGGACCAGTAATGTAGGTTTTACCATACTTTTTATCTGTTTTTGGCGTTAAAATCAAAACGATTACAAAGTTAAAAAATTCACCGCGTTCCGCAAAGGTTTTCTATGAAATTGGTTATCTTTGCATGGATAATTGCAATGGTTTGATGAAATTTTTAAAGAACATACGGGCATGGCAGCGCAGCTTTTTCCGCAAACGCCGCTTCAACATGCTCAACGCTACGGACAACAGCGAAGAGTGGCACATGCACCTCTCGCCGGCCAGCATCTTCGCAGCATTCGTTTCATTCGCACTGCTGCTCTTTATCCTCATCCTCACGCTGGTGGCGTACAGCCCCGTACTGGAATTCCTGCCGGGCTACCGCACCGAAGCCGACCGCTCGCGCGAAAGTCTGGTGCAGAACATCATCCGGCTGGACTCGATGGAGCGCATGATGAACGACATGCTCACCTACAACCAGAACATAGCCCTGATCATGGAGGGCAAGACGCCCGTGGCGCGGGTGCTCGCCAATTCGGACAGCACGCGGGCCACGAAGGTGCTGGTGATGCCCTCGCCCGAAGATTCGGTGCTCAGGGCGCAGATGGAGGGCGACGGCGAGTACGCTGTCACGGGCCGCAGCGGCGGCTCGCGGCGCTCGGTGCGTGAAGCGATCGAGCTGGCGACGCCCGTCGAAGGCATCATCACCGACCGGTTCGACATCCGCAACGGCAACTTCGGCATACGTATTGCGGCGGCGGCCAGCGACCGCATAGCGGCCGTGGACAACGGCACGGTGGTGCTGAGCCTCTGGACCCCCGAAACGGGCTACATGGTCGAACTGCAGCACGCCGGGAATCTGCTGTCGGTCTACAAGGGACTCTCGCAGTCGCTGGTGACCAAAGGGCAGACCATCCGCGCGGGCGAGCTGATCGGCTACAACGCCGAAGCCGAGCAGGGCGAGGTGAGACTCTTCGAATTCGAACTCTGGAACAACGGCAAGCCCGTCGATCCCGAAGGATATATCGTCTTCCAATAGATCCGCATGAAACAACGATTGGCAATACTGGGTTCGACCGGTTCGATCGGCGTGCAGACGCTCGACATCGTACGCGAGAACCCCGATTTTTTCGAAGTGCGCGTGCTGACGGCCAACAGCAACTGGCAGCGGCTGGCGGCGCAGGCGCGGGAATTCGACGCAGACACGGCGGTCATCGCCGACAAACGATATTACACCCGGCTGCGTGACGCGCTGGAGGACACCGACGTCAAGGTTTACGCCGGAGAGGAGGCCGTGGCGCAGGTCGCGGCGGGCGGCGACACCGACGTAGCAGTCAATGCGCTGGTCGGCTACGCGGGGCTGGCGCCCACGGTGGCCGCGCTCGGAGCGGGCAAGAAACTCGCGCTGGCGAACAAGGAATCGCTCGTCGTGGGCGGCGAATACGTGATGCGGCTGGCGGCCGAAAAGCGTGCGCCGATCCTGCCGATCGACTCGGAGCACTCGGCGATTTTCCAGTGTCTGGCGGGCGAACAGTCCCCCGTGCGGCGGCTGATAATCACCTGCAGCGGCGGCGCGCTGCGTGACCTGAAGCGCGAAGAGCTGGCCGGAGTGACGGCCGAGCAGGCGCTGCGCCATCCCCAGTGGGAGATGGGCGCGAAGATCACGATCGACTCCTCGACGCTGGTCAACAAGGGTTTCGAGGTGATCGAAGCCCACTGGCTGTTCGGCACGCCGGCCGAAAAAATCTCGGTGGTGCTGCATCCGCAGTCGATCGTCCATTCGATGGTCGAATTCGAGGACGGGGCGATCAAGGCTCAGCTCGGAACACCCGACATGCGCATGCCGATCAGCCTCGCGCTGATGTATCCCCGACGGGCGAACCGTCCCGGCGAGCGGTTCGACTTCCTGAAGCATCCGCAGCTGACATTCGCCGAGGTGGACCGGGTGAAATACCCGGCGCTGGACATCGCCTACGACTGTCTGCGGCGGCGCGGCACGGCGGCCTGCACGATGAACGGCGCCAACGAAGTGGCCGTCGCGGCGTTCCTCGGCGGCAGGTGCGCATGGCTCGACATCGTGCGCGCCATCGAACATGCGCTCAATCGCGCATCGTTCGCTGCGGCCCCCACCCTCGCGGACTATGCGGCGGCGGACGGCGAAGCACGCCGGCTGGCCGCGGAATTTATAGCCTTGTAACCAAAACACGAACATGGATATTATCATCAAGATCATTCAATTTTTCCTCTGCTTCACCATTCTGGTGGGCATTCACGAACTGGGACACTTCCTCATGGCGCGGGTCTTCAAAATCCGCGTCGACAAGTTCTATATCTTCTTCGACCCGTGGTTTTCGCTCTTCAAATTCAAGCGCGGCGACACCGAATACGGGCTGGGCTGGCTGCCGCTGGGCGGATACTGCAAGATCGCCGGCATGATCGACGAGTCGATGGACAAGGAGCAGATGAAACTGCCCCCCAAGCCCGATGAATTCCGCACCAAACCCGCATGGCAGCGTTTTCTGGTGATGATAGCCGGCGTGGTGATGAACGTTCTGCTGGCCATCTTCATCTACATCGGAATCTGCTACACGTGGGGCGACAACTACTTCTCGAACGAAGATGCGCGCTGGGGATACACCTTCAACGAAGCGGGCCGCAAGCTCGGATTCCAAGACGGCGACAGGATCGTTTCGATCGACGGCGAGGCGGTGGACAACGTGAACAAGATCGTCAATGCGCTGATTATCACCGAAGGCGAACGCCGCGTGGTGGTGGAACGCGAGGGCCGGCAGGTCGAGCTGACACTGCCGCTGGGCGAGCTGATCGAAATGCGCCAGAACAAAGGTTACGAAGACCTGCTGGCGCTCCGCATGCCGTTCCTGATCGACAGCGCGGTGTACGAAACGGCGTCGGCGCTCAGGCGCGGCGACGAGATCGTGGCGATAAACGATGCGCAGGGGCTGGAATACCCCGCTTACAGGGAATACCTGAAGGCCCATGCGGGAGAGGATGTGACGCTGACCGTCAAACGCGAAGGCGACATGCTGCTGGAGCTGGTCGTTCCGGTGTCGGACGAGGGAAGACTGGGCGTGACGGCGCTCAATCCCTACAAGCTCCGGACGCAGAAATACACCTTCTGGCAGGCGATTCCGGCAGGAATCAGCAAGGCGGGCAAGGTGATGTCGTCCTACTGGGAACAGCTGAAGATGATCGTACAGCCCAAGACCAAGATGTACGAGGAGCTGGGCGGCTTCATCGCCATCGGCAGCATCTTCCCCGGAGACTGGAACTGGGAGGATTTCTGGATGAAGACGGCGTTTCTGTCGATCATCCTCGCCGTGATGAACATTCTGCCGATACCGGGACTCGACGGCGGGCACGCCATCTTCACGTTCTGGGAGATGATTACGGGCCGCAAGGTGAGCGACAAGATACTGGAGGGCGCGCAGTACGTGGGGCTGTTTATCATCCTGCTTCTGCTGTTGTACGCCAACGGCAACGACATATACCGGTTTTTCATAAAATAAGATGAAAATAACAAATTGCGCAGATGCCTTGCGGCGGCACCATTTCGAGGTTGAGACGGTCCGGGACACGGACGAAGCTTTCGCCGTAATAAAGGCCGCCGTCGAAACGGAGCGGCCGGAAACGGTATCGTTCGGAGATTCGATGAGCATGCGCGCCACGGGCGTCATCGAATGGCTGCGCGGCGACGGAAGGTACAGGCTGCTGGACGGATTCGACCCCGCGATGACGTACCCGCAGCGGCTCGAAATACGCAGGCAGGCGCTGATGTCGGACCTCTTCATAACGGGCGTGAACGCCGTGACGGCAGAAGGCACGCTCCACTGGCTCGACAAGGTGGGAAACCGCATCGCTCCCGTGGCGTTCGGGCCTCGCAAGGTGATTATCGTGGCGGGACGCAACAAGATCGTCGCAAACCGGGACGAGGCCGAAGAGCGCATCCGCACGATCGCAGCGCCGCAGAACATAGCGCGCCACCCCGGATTCCGCACGCCCTGCGCCAAGACCGGCGTATGTTCGGACTGCAATTCGCCCGACCGGGTATGCAACACCCGCATGGAGATGCTGCGCTGCTGGCCGGACAAGCGCGTGCTGGTGGTGCTGATCGACCAAGATTTGGGACTTTAGCGATATACGGACTATGGGAAAACTGAAAATACTGACAGCGCTGCTTCTCGCAGCCGCACTCACGGCCTGCGGCGACGATTCGGACGTCTTCTACACGACCTCCTACCCCGTCGCCCGGATCGAGATATCCGTAAGCCTGAGCGAACCGGAAAAGCCGGATCCTGAAAACCCTGATCCGGAGAATCCCGACCCCGAAAATCCCGATCCGGAAAATCCCGATCCGGAAAATCCCGATCCGGAAAATCCCGATCCGGAAAATCCCGATCCGGAGAATCCGGACGCAGGAACTTCGCAGACGGAAAAGCCGGAGAATCCGGAAGAGCCGGAGAATCCGTTGCTGGAGGAGATCCGGAACGACGCGCTGGCCAAGGCTCCCGTGCAGGCGGGCGGCAGCTACCGGCTCGACTTTACGCACCACAACGGCGGTCCGCTCGTCGTCCGGCCTGCGGCCGACGCCGAAACCGTCACGGGCACATTCATAAAAGAGCCGGACAAACCGGAGGAGCTGCACTTCACGTTCGGAGAACAGGCCTACACCTGCAAGGTTTCGGGCTATACGGACACCGACGACCTACGCAAAACGCTGTTCAGCGTCGATCTGACCGAGGAGTACAAACAGCTCTATCCCGATGCGGGCATCACGCAGGTGATCCGGAAGGAATACACGTCGCACCCCTATTAACCGACACGCGATGGCAAAAGTCAAAAAGGCATACTTCTGCAAAAACTGCGGATTCGAAGCTCCCAAATGGCTGGGCCGCTGTCCCTCGTGCGGCGAATGGAACACCTTCACCGAGGAGATCGTCGCCCGCGAAAGCGGCTCGGTGCCGGCCAATGTCGCAGGCTCCCTGCCCGCAGCCAAGCCCCAGCGCGTACGCGACATCCGCGAGAGCGAACACCGCCGCATGGACCTCGGCAACAGCGAGGTGAACCGCGTATTGGGCGGCGGCATGGTGCCGGGGTCGCTGATTCTGCTGGGCGGAGAGCCGGGAATCGGCAAATCGACCCTTTCGCTGCAGCTCGCGCTGGCGGCGAACGGACTCAAGACGCTCTATGTTTCGGGCGAGGAGTCGGCCGAGCAGATCAAGATGCGCGCGGGACGCATCGGCATCGGCAACGACGAATGTCTGATCTATCCCGAAACGCTGCTCGAAAACATCGTCAACCAGATCGGCGAACACCGGCCCGATCTGGTGGTGATCGACTCGATACAGACCATCTACACCGACCTGCTGGACTCGTCGGCGGGAAGCGTGTCGCAGATACGCGAATGCGCGGCGACGCTGCTCAAATACGCCAAATCGACCGGCACGTCGATCTTCATCATCGGCCACATCACCAAGGACGGAACCATCGCCGGACCCAAAATTCTGGAACATATCGTGGACGTGGTGCTGCAGTTCGAGGGCGACAGCAACAACATATACCGCATCCTGCGCGGCATCAAGAACCGTTTCGGCGCGACGTTCGAAATCGGGGTTTTCGAGATGCTCGACAACGGACTGCGCGGCGTGGACAACCCGTCGGAGATTCTGCTCACGCACTACGAGGAGCCGCTGAGCGGCATCGCGGTAGGCGCTTCGGCCGATGGCGTGCGCCCCTACCTGATCGAGGTGCAGGCGCTGGTGAGCGGCGCGGCGTACGGCACGCCGCAGCGTACGACCACGGGCTACGACACCAAGCGCATGAACATGCTGCTGGCCGTGCTGGAGAAGCGCGTGGGAATGAAGATGTTTCAGAAGGACGTCTTCCTGAACTTCGCCGGAGGATTCAAGGTCGCCGATCCGGGGCTGGACCTCGCGGTCGTGGCGGCGGTGATCTCCTCCTACTACGACCGTCCCGTGGCCGAGGGCGTCTGCTGCGCGGGAGAGATCGGGCTTTCGGGCGAGGTGCGCCCCGCACCCCGGACCGAACAGCGCATCAGCGAGGCGGCACGGCTGGGTTTCAAACGCATCATCGTCTCCGGCTACCTCGGCAAGGGCGGCAAACGTCCCAAAGGAATCGAAATAGTCACGATAAACAGCATCGATCAGCTGCCCCGCGCGCTCTTTGTGGAATAGATTTTGCTCTGTACTCCTGCAAAAAGGAGTAAAAGATGCAAAAGCGAATTGTCATATTGGGCGGAGTGGGATTTATCGGCACACACCTCTGTCTGCGCCTTCTGGAAGAGGGCCACGAAGTGTTTTGTGTCGATATCCGCGACGCCGTGAATTCGCCGCTGCTGCGCAGCGTATTGCAGCATCCGCTGTTCCGGTACGTCCACCACAACATCATCAATACATTCGGAATCCGCTGCGACGAGATTTACAACCTCACCTCGCCGTCGCGCGTGCGCTACAACAAGGCGCTGCCCGTCGAGACGCTCCGGATCAACATGCAGGGCGCGATAAACGCCCTCGACACGGCGCGCATGGAGCATGCGCGGATATTGTTCGCCTCGTCGGGCTGCGTATACGGCGCGGGATACCGCGATCCGGCGACCGATCCGGCGGCGGGATATTCGGGGCAGTACATTCTGAGCGAAGGCAAGCGCGCGGCGGAAGCCCTGCACCGGGCCTATCAGGAGGAGCTGGGCGTGGACGCACGCATCGCACGCATCTTCAACACATACGGAAGCGGGGCCGACATCATGGACCAGCGCGTGGTGATGAAGATGATCGTAGCGGCGCTGCAGAACCGCGACATCCCGGTCAACGGCAGCGGCGAACAGATGCGCACCTTCTGCTGGGTCGAGGACATGGTGGACGGACTTGTACGGATGATGGAAGCCACGCCTTCGGAGCAGACCCGCACCTTGGATCTGGGCAGCAACCACGAAATCTCGATACGCGCGCTGGCCGAAAAGATCATCTCCCTGACGGGAAGCCGCTCGCGGATCGTACACCGGGCGGCACGTCCGGACGATGCGCGGCGGAGGATACCCGACATTTCGGCCGCACGGCGCGAACTGGACTGGACGCCCCGCACGCCGCTGGCCGAGGGGCTGCGCCGCACGATCAGCTATGCAGAAAAAGAGTTGACAGACAAGGTCTACACGGAGCTTACATGGGCGGAAATGAACTAAACACGACAAATATGACAGCAACGGATTTTGACAAGATTATCTGGCGGGACGCACTGACGTTCGTGGATTTCTTCGCAACATGGTGCGGGCCGTGCCAGATGATGCACCCCGTCATAGACCGGTTTCAGGAGAAGATGAACGGCCGCGTGGATGTCTACAAGGTGGACATAGACGACCGGGACATGCTCGAAATCGTACACCGCTACAACATCATGTCGGTACCGACGCTGATGTTTTTCCGCCGCGGCGAGGTGCTGTGGCGCGAAAGCGGCCGCATCGGCTACGACCATCTGGCGAACGTACTCAGGGAATTGGAACAGCGCGAGCAGGTAGGTCAGCGCTGACAGGCGGAAGCTATGCTTCCAAACGCCAAGTAAGCTCCTCGTGGACGTAGTCTTCGGCAGGGAGCTTACCCAGAGAACCGGCTGCGCGGAGTACCGCCTGCCGGTTCTCCTCGTTCAGGCCGCCGACGGCAGACAGCAGCGCGACGGCCCCCTGCGCGATCAGGCGGGCGGCCGAAGATGCGGAAAGCGGAGCGGCGGCAGGCTTGGAGAGGGATTCGGCGGCGCATACGGCGGCGCGGCGGACCGCTTCGACGGCGGGCGCGATCCATGCCGCCGTAAGAAGATCGCTGCGGGCGGCGGACTGCAACGCGGCGTATCGAAGTAGCGGATTCGGGTCGGCGATCCATGCGTCGAACAAGGCCGGAAGCGCTGCGGAGCGGCTCAGGAAAGCGAAAGCGGCTTCTTCGGCGACTTCGGAATTGACGATCCCGGCTGCCCATGCCGGAAATTCATCGGGCGTAAGCGATTCGGGCCGGGCGATATGCAGCGCCGCAAGGCGCAGTTCGCGGACCTCCTGCAAATAAAGATAACGGGAGAAATCGTGGTCGGGAGTCTCGGCGCGTGCGAGTTTGCGCAGCGTCGGCAGGCTCACGCCGTAGTTGAGACCGTACGGCGCACCGTAACAGCGCATCGCATCGGCGACGGCGCCGTTCCGCTCGCGGCGCAGCTCGCCGAGCAGCGCCACCATACGCGACGTGAAGTCCATGGACGGGATTATTTGCGGCGGGGAAGCGCCACGTTGATCGTACGGCCGAACTCGAAGAGGGGCAGCACCGCACGGGCATATTCGCGGCCGCCGGCGATGACCGTGCAGACCGAAGGATCGGCCACGCGGCATGCGACGACGTTGGTCTCCTTGGCCGAAGCTTCGAGCGCATTGGAGGTGTTGCCCGAAGGTTCGATCTGCAACAGCACCATGTCGCCCGAAAGATCGCTCTCAGGGAGCAGACCTGCGGCAGGGCTGAAGCGGCAGACGATATACTGCTTCTTGTCGGCCTGAGGATAAACCACATAGCGGCGCGTTTCGGTGGTCACGATGCGCTTGCCGAGAAACAGTTCCAGATAGTTCTGCTCCAGACGCTCGATCTCCGCGAGGGCGGATTTGAGTCCTTCGCCAAAGACGTTTTCACCGGCTTCGCCCGTAATCAGTTCGAGACGGTGCTTGCGGAGCGAAAAGATCGTATTGGCGGCTTCGCGGGCGGCGTCTTCCAGCGCCAGCACCGTCATGTCGTTCTTGTCGGCCTGCAGGCGGGCGAATTCATCTTCGGCAGCGGCGTAGGTCATAATACGGCGCGAAGGCTCGGCCGGGGCGGGTGCGTCGAGGCATGCCTTGGCATCGAGCAGAGCCACGGCGGCTCCGGTAACGGCCCAGCCGGTCTTGTCGGTGAGCGGAGCGCGGACACCGAGGAATTTCTGCGCATAACGGGCGTAAGGACCGCTGAGGGTCACGTCCTTCTCGACGGTGACGTCCACGGCCAGCACCGTGCGGGGCTGGGAGACGACGATGCCGTCGGCGGTTTCGTTCGCGCCCTGCAGGGCGATGTATGGATTTTGCGCCGCCGCGCCGCCGCATACGGCGAGGGCGAGGGCGAGAAGTCTGAGTTTCATGGTCTCGAAGTTTTTATTCACTGATACAAATGTAATTTATTTTGCCGTGCTATCAAAATTTCAGGTAAAAATCACGGGTTAAGGCCCGGTATTCGGGGGTGTACTGCTCGTGTTCGCCCGTGCCGACGACCAGTTCGGAGCAGACAGGAGGAGAATCGGAGCGCAGGCCGGAGCAGGCGTTTTCGTGCACAAATTCCATCAGCAGGCGTTTGACCGGACGGCGTGGCGTGGTGCGTACGCCCGTAGAGCGGGTCTGCGCGAGGAATCCGCGGCAGATGTCGACAAAACGCCGGGCTTCGTCCGTCGGCAGAATCACGGCGAAGCGGCCCTCGGCGGCGAGCAGGCGCACGACCGCGTCGCGCAATTGGTCGAAAGGCAGGCGCACGGCGTGACGCGCCGTGGTGCGGCCCTCGTCGGGGCAGGTCAGCGAATCGACGAAGAAGGGCGGATTGGAGACGATCAGGTCGAAGTGTTCGTCCGGCGCGAATTCCTGCACGGGACACTGTTCGAACACTACCCTGCCGCCCCACGGCGACGCGGCGGCGTTTTCGCGGGCCTGAGAGACCTCCTCCACATCGACGCCCGTAATCCGGGCTTCGGGAGCGCGCTGGGCCATCATCAGGGCGATCAGCCCGGTGCCTGTACCGACGTCGAGGATGCGGCGGTCCGAAGGCCGCACGCCGGCCCATGCGCCGAGCAGCACGCCGTCGGTTCCGACCTTCATCGGGCAGCGGTCCTGACGTATGGTGAATCGTTTGAAGCGGAACATCGTCAACACTCTTTCAGATAACCGTCGATGCCGGCGCCGAAAAGCGAGAAATCGTAGCGCACGGGATCGGCGGGATCGAATCCGCGAAGCGCCGCCGTGACCTCCTCCACGGCCCGCCAGTCGTTCTGGCGGCGTGAGAGCAGCCCCAGCGCGCGGGCCATGTCGCCCGTATGGAGGTCGAGCGGAATGTAAAGGGCCGACATCGGAATCCGCGTCCACTGGCCGAAGTCCACGCCCCGCTCGTCGCGGCGCACCATCCAGCGCAGAAACATGCAAAGCCGCTTGCAGGCCGCGCCCCTGTCGATCGACGAGAGGTGTTTCTCGCAGCGGAGCGCATGGTCGCAGCTGAAAAATTCGCGGCGGAATTCGGAAAGGACCGCCGGAATACTCTGCGCAGCCGCATAGCGCTCCTCGAAAAAGGCGCCGAGGCCGCCGAAGCGTCGGTCCATGCGGCGCAGGGCCAGCACGAAATCGCGCAGGTCGCGGCCGTTGAAGGTGCGGTGGACATAGGTTTCGAGCGTCGCCAGCTCCCGGTCGGAAGCATTGCGCACGAAGTCCGCCGGAGCGTCGTCCATGCAGCGCATCATGCGGTGGCCGCTCGTGACGATCGCCCTGCGGTTGCCCCATGCGATCGTGGCGGCGAGGAACCCCGCGATCTCGCGGTCGGCGCGGTCCGTATAGCGGTGCGGCACCGAAATCGGGTCGTCCTCGATAAACTCAGGGCGGTTGTATTTGTCGTGGAGCCGTTCGAGCAGCTCTTTGAGTTCGTCGTCCATAAAACGCGGCATTACAGAATCCGGCCGTCCGACATGGTGATCTTCCGGTCGGCCATCGCCGCCAGATGCTCGTCGTGGGTGACGATCACGACGGTCTGCCCCAGCCGGTCGCGCAGCTCGAAGAAAAGGCGGTGTATCTCGTCGCGGTTGTGCGAATCGAGGTTGCCCGAAGGTTCGTCCGCCAGCAGTACGGCGGGCGAATTGACAAGCGCGCGGGCAATAGCCACGCGCTGCTGCTCGCCGCCCGACAGCTGGCCGGGTTTATGGCCGCGGCGCGGCGTGAGGTTCATCATCTCCAGCAGTTCGGCGGCGCGGCGTTCGACCTCCGCACGCGGACGGCGGCCGATAAACCCCGGAATGCAGACGTTCTCGAAAGCCGTGAATTCGGGCAGCAGGTGGTGGAACTGGAAGACGAAGCCGATACGTTCGTTGCGGAAGCGGGACAGCGCCTTGTCGCCCAGCGAAAAGGCGTCCTGTCCGTCGATCTCGACACGGCCCGCGTCGGGGCACGAAAGCGTGCCGACGATTTGCAGCAGCGTGGTCTTGCCCGCGCCGCTGGCGCCGACGATCGAGACGACTTCGCCTTCGGCGACGTCGAGCGAGACGCCCTTGAGCACTTCGAGGTCGCCGAAACGCTTGTGTATGTCGGTAACTTTTATCATGCGGTTGCGATGGTTATTTGCGGTTCCGTTCGTATGCGTCGAAGAGCCTGACCGTATCGACGGCCTCCTGCACATCGTGCACGCGCAGGATCGCGGCCCCCTGACGCAGGCACTCCCAGCCGAGGGCGACGGTGCCCGCGAGCGATTCGGCGGGCGTGGCGTCGAGGACGCGGTAGATCATCGACTTGCGCGAAAGGCCCGCCAGTACGGGGTACCCCAGTGCGCAGAGACAGTGCAGGCCCGCAAGCAGCTCGTAATTCTGTTCGGTGGTCTTGGCGAAGCCGAAGCCGGGGTCGAGGATAATGTTCTCGCGTTTGATCCCGGCGGCGAGCAGGTCGGCGGTCTTCGTTTCGAAATAGGCCGTGACCTCGGCCGTGATGTCGCGTTTGTAGTCGGTGAGGGTCTGCATGGTCCGGGGATCGCCCTTCATGTGCATGGCGACGTAGGGCACGCCGTAGCGCGCGGCCGTGGCGGGCATCTGCGGGTCGAGTTCCCCGGCGGAGATGTCGTTGATGATGAGCGGACCGAATTTTTCGATCGCACGGGCGGCGACTTCGCTGCGGAAGGTATCGACCGAAATCAGGACGCCGGGCGCCAGACGCCGCACGGCCCCGATGCCCAGCTCCACGCGCCGCCACTCCTCGTCGGCGGGAACTTCGTCGGCGCCGGGGCGCGACGAATAGCCCCCCACGTCGATGATCGAGGCGCCTTCGGCGGCGGCCTCCTTCACGCGGCGTTCGACATGCGTCGCGTCGGGCATGCGGCTGCCGGCGAAGAACGAGTCGGGGGTGACGTTCAGGATCGCCATCACCTGCGGCCGGGAGAGGTCGAGATCAATGTCGTGCTGCTTCATGGCTGAATATGCGGTCGAGTTTGACAACGGCGGGTTCGAGGTCCTCCTCGAAGATATTGACGATCGCGTAGTCGGCACGGCCGCTCAGCGTATCGTCGTCCAGCTGGGCGGCGATGCGGCGGCCTACCTCATCGGGACCGCAGTCGTCGCGGCGGCAGGTGCGCTCGATGCGCAGTTCGCGCGGCGCGAGGACCGCGACGGTCTTGTCGACGCACGTTTCGAGACCGGCTTCGAACAGGATCGCGCTTTCGAGAATCACGTAAGGCCCCTCCTGCCGGGCGGCCCACGCATCGAAATCCGCCATCACGACGGGATGCACCAGCGCATTGAGGTCGGCGAGCGCCTGCGGGTCGCTGAAGACAACGCCTGCGAGGCGGCTCCGGTCGAGCTGTCCGTCGCGGAAGGTGTCGGCTCCGAAACGTTCGGTGAGCCGCATACGCAGCGTGTCGTCCTGCTGCATGAGTCGTTTGGCCGCGGCGTCGGAATCGTAAACCGCAATGCCCTTTTGTGCAAAAAGGCGGCATACAGTGCTCTTGCCGCTGCCGATGCCGCCCGTTACTCCGATTTTCATCATGGTTTCTCTTCGGGATAATCCAGTTCGGGAACAGCGCCGATGGAGACCACCTTGATGTCGCTGTAGCGTACCGAAATGGCGCTCTGCAACGACTGGGGGTCGATCACCACCTTGCCCTCGTGCCCCTCCTCGCGCGAACGCTTGTATTTGAGTTCCGAGAGCGGGATGCGCAGCGTCTTGTTCATGTAGACCCGGTAGCCGAACAGGTTGGTGCCGACGCCCTCGACGACGCACGTCACCTCGAACGGCTCCCCGTCCACACTCACACGCACGACCTGCTCGGTGGTATAGGTATAGCTCAGTTTGGCGATATACCACAAAATGAACGACGCGACGAGCAGCGCAAGAAAGACCGGCGAGACGTAGCGGTGCATCCATTTCAGCAAATTATCCAATGTGCGTTGAAGTTCCATGATGCAAAGGTAAAAATAAAATGGACTGCAACAAACCGTGCAGTCCATTTTATTCGAATAGATATAAGGTGTATTACGCCTCCTTGTCGAGTTTGGCGCGTTTGACCATCAGATCATAGGCGATCGGGGTGGCGATGAAGATCGTCGCGACGGTACCCACGATAACGCCGACGGTCAGCGCGAAGATGAAGCCGCGGATGGTCTCGCCGCCGAAGAAGAAGATCGCCAGCAGCGTCACGAGCGTCGTGCCCGAAGTGTTGATCGTACGCGACAGAGTCGAGTTGATGGCGTTGTTCACGTTCTCCTTGAGGTTGCGCTTGGGATACATGCCCAGATATTCGCGGATACGGTCGAAGACCACCACGGTATCGTTGATGGCGTAACCGATGATCGTAAGGATCGCGGCAATGAAGGCCTGATTGACTTCGAGGTTGAAGGGCACGAAGCCGTAGAGCATCGAGAAGAGACCGATGATGAACAGGGCGTTGACCGCAAGGGCAATCGTGGCGCCCGAAGCCCACTGCCAGCGCTTGAAGCGGAAGGTGATGTAGAGACCGATGGCGATGAGCGAGAACAACACCGAGTAGATGGCGTTCCACGTCATGTCCTTGGCGATCGAGGGACCGATCTTGTCGGCCGTCAGGATACCGTTGACGTCGGTCTGGGTATTGCGGAACTGCTCGAACGAAATGTCGTAGGAGTAGAGCGACTTCATGGCGTCGTAGATGATCTGCTCGACTTCGGCCGTAGCTTCGTCCGACGTATCGTCGTAACGGTACTGCGTCACGATGCGCATCTGGTTCTCGTTGCCGTACTGCTTGACCTCGAAGCTGATCGCCGAAGCGTCGGCGTCGGCGTGCTGCGCGAAGACCTGACCCAGATTCTGACGAACCTCTTCGGCCGAAACGGGCTTGTCGAAGCGGATGACGTAGGCACGGCCGCCGGTGAACTCGGCGCCGAGGTTCAGACCGCGGGCGACGAACGAGATGCACGACAGCGCGAGCAGGGCGACCGCGACGGTGTAGGCGACCTTGCGGACGCGGATGAAGTCGAAATGCGTATTGGTCAGGAAGTTCTCGGACCACTTGCGCGAGAAGGAGATATTGCCCCACTTGGCGACGATCCACTCGATCAAGAGGCGGGTGATGAACACGGCGCTGAAGAACGAGGTGATGATACCGATGATGAGGGTCGTGGCGAAGCCCTGCACGGGACCGTTGCCGAAGATGAAGAGGACGATACCGGTGATGATGGTCGTCAGGTTACCGTCGATGATGGCCGAGTAGGCTTTCGAGAAACCGTCCTTGATAGCCAGCGAAAGGCCCTTGCCGCCGCGAAGCTCCTCCTTGATACGTTCGTAGATGATGACGTTGGCATCGACGGCCATACCCATCGTCAGCACGATACCGGCGATACCCGGCAGGGTCAGCACGGCGCCGAACGACACCAGAACGCCCATCAGCAGGAAGACGTTGGTAAGCAGGGCGATGTCGGACATCCAGCCTGCGGTCTTGTAGAACAGACCCATGTAGAGCAGGACGAGGATGAAGGCGATCAGGAACGAGAGCATACCCGCATTGATCGACTCCTGTCCCAGCGAGGGACCTACGACGGTGTCCTGAATGATTTTGGCGGGCGCGGGAACCTTACCCGAATTGAGCACGTTGGCGAGGTCCTTGGCTTCCTGAATGGTGAAGTCGCCCGAAATTTCGGAAGAACCCTTGTCGATCTTGGTGTTCACGCGGGGAGCCGAGTAGACGTAGCCGTCGAGAACGATGGCGATGCACTTGCCGATGTTCTCGCCCGTCAGACGCGCCCACTCCTGCGTGCCTTCGCCGTTCATCGACATCGAAACCACGGCGTTGGCGCCGCGCTGGGCGTACTGCTCGCGGGCTTCGGTCACGACGCTGCCGTCAAGCGGAGCCTTACCGTCGGGCGTCGAGATGCGGATCGCATAGAGGTAGAAGCGGCCGTCGATCTTGTCGTCGCCCTTGACGCCCCACTTGAAGGCGATGTCGGCGGGGAAGAGTTCGCGGACCGCAGGATTGGCCAGATATTCGTTTACGGCAGCCATGTCAGCCTTGTAGGCCGCACCGATGGCGGCGCCGCCCGCAAAACCGGGATCGAGAACCGCGAAGAGCGGGTTCTTCGCACGGTCGTAACGGTCGGTGTGCTCGGCTTCGGCAACAGCCGTGGTGTCGGAGCCGATCTCGGCGAGAAGGCCCTCGGCTTCGCCTGCGGGAGTCCCGGCGGCGGCAGCGGCCTCGACGGAAGCGACTTCGGGCTGTCCTGCGGCGGGAGCTTCGCTCAGCTCGGCCTTGATGAACTTATCGGCGGCGGCCAGTGCGGGAAGCACCTCGCGGGCGTCGTAAGTGAGCCAGAATTCGAGCGAGGCGGTACCCTGCAGCAGGTCGCGCACACGCTGCGGCTCCTTCACGCCCGGCAGCTCGACGAGGATGCGGTGCGAATTGGGCAGGCGCATGATGTTGGGCTGCGTGACGCCGAAGTGGTCGATACGGCTGCGGAGCACGTTGAACGACGCGGCGATGGCGGCGTCGGTCTCACGCTTGAGGATCTTCTCGACGTCGGCGTCGGAGCTTTCGAGCGTGATGTCCTTACGGTCGGGGCTGACGAAAACCGCCGCCAGCGAACCGCCGTTGGAGAGACGCTGGTAAGCCTTCACGAAGTCGGAGATATAGTCTTTCGAGGTGCCCTCCTTCAGCGCGGCGTTCGCCTCGGCGATGGCTTCGACGAATGCGGGGTCGTTCTGGCTGTCGCCGGCAAGCGCCTTGATGACGTCCTCGACCTGCACTTCCAGCATGACGTTCATACCGCCCTTGAGGTCCAGACCGAGGTTCAGCTCCTTCTCCTTGCACTCCTTGTAGGTGAATTTCTTGAATCCGAGGTTATAGACCCCGACATTCTGGACCGAATCGAGGTAATGCTGCTCCGCCTCGGACTGCTGTCCGACGGGGAACTGCGCGGCGTACTCGGCCGCTTTTTTCTCTACACTCCGCGTTTTGAACGTGAAGGAGAGCTGGTAAATACACGCAAGAGCCAAAAGGACCGCGAGTAATTTAATAGCACCTTTACTTTGCATTTGAGTTGAAAAATTTTGTTATTATTTGTTGTAATTATTGTCATTACGCATAATAGCACGCAAAGATAGGAAAAAAGAATTGAAAATCGGAAATTAAGAATTAAGATTTGCGCCCGGACGGCAAAAAATCTGTATTTTTGGGACCGTATGATAAAATATACCGAATACAAGTACCATGCAGCGGCGCTGTTCACCGTGGCGGTATGGGGCGCGACGTTCGTATCGACGAAGGTGCTGATCGCCCATTCGCTGACGCCTGCGGAGATATTCCTGCTGCGTTTCGCCTTAGCCTACGTCTGCATCTGGCCCCTGTCGAAAGGCCGCCTGCGGGCCGACGGATGGCGCGACGAAGCGCTGCTGGCCGCGGCCGGGGTGACGGGCGGATCGCTCTATTTCCTGACCGAAAACATGGCGCTGGAATACGCCCCGGCGTCGAACGTGTCGCTGATCGTCTGCACGGCGCCGGTATGGACCGCGCTGCTGCTGAGCCTCGTATACCGCGGCGAGCGGATGACGCGGCGGCAGATCGGGGGATCGGCGCTGGCGTTCGCGGGCATGGTGCTGGTGGTTCTCAACGGCCGTTTCGTGCTGCACCTCTCGCCCAAAGGCGATCTGCTGGCCCTGTCCGCGGCGCTGCTGTGGATGGTCTATTCGCTGGCGGTCAAACGCATCGGAGGCCGCTACCCCGCCGTTTTCATCACCCGCAAGGTCTTCTTCTACGGACTGCTGACGATCCTTCCGGTATTCGCCTTCCAGCCCTTCTCGGTCGGCGCGGAGGTACTGGCGCGTCCCGCGGTGTGGGGCAACCTGCTGTTTCTGGGCGTCGTCGCGTCGATGCTCTGCTACATCCTGTGGAACGCCGCGATGCACCGGCTCGGAGCCGTAAGAACCACGAACTACATCTATTTCAACCCATTGGTCACGATCGTCACGGCCGCGCTCTGCATCGGCGAACGGATCACCGCGGCGGCTCTCGCCGGAGCGGCGCTGATCCTCTACGGCATGTGGCGGGCGGAACGGCGGCCCGCATCGGGCAATAAAATCCCGCGGCCCGACGTTCCGTGATAAACCCGCAAAGTCAGCATGCTGAAATTCCTACTCGTCTGCGCCGCATTCGCGGCCCTGCCGATACAGGCGCAAACACTCTCCGGACGCATCGTCGGAGCGGACGCCCGACCGGTCCCCTACGCCAACATAGGACTCAAGAACCGCCCCGCGGGAACCGTATCCGGACGGGACGGCTCGTTTACGCTCCGCATTCCCGACCTAAGCGTCCGGGACACGCTGCGCATATCCTGCATCGGGTATGCCGCACGGGAGATTCCGGCCGCCGGACACGACGCACGGCCGCTGGAGATACGGCTGCAGGAGCAGCCCCAGACACCGCTGAGCCCCGTGATAACCCATATTCCCCGCAAACGCTACACCTTCGGCCGCAGCATCGGCAGCAAAACCGTTTCAGCGCGGCGTTCCGCGCCGGGCAGGAAGGCGGCGAGATGGGCGTGAAATGCAAGCTCGGAGAGCTCCGGGGTGAGTTGCAGCGGGTGCGGCTCAATCTGGCGGGATGCAAGGGCGTGGACACGCTCCACATGCGCATAAACGTCTACGCCATGCGGGGCGACCGTATCCGCAAAAACCTGCTCGCGGAACCGGTCTATTTCTCGGTTCCGGCGTCGGAGGCCGACAAGACGACGACCGTAGACCTGCGGCCCTACGAGATATTCGTAAGAGGCGACTTCCTGATCTCGGTCGAGAACCTGACACACATGCCGGCGGGGGCGAAATACTGGATTCGCGCCCGGCTGCTCGCGCGCACCTACACCCGCGACACGAGTCAGGCGCCGTGGAAGATGCGCAAGGCCGGGGTCGGGCTGAGCGTCGACGTGCTGGTGGAGCCGGAATAGAAAACCCCGCCACCGTCTCCGTTCCTGCGGCGGAGCGTCCGGCCCTTCGTTCCGGTCATCCGACGGCGGCGGCATTGTGCGGATTGCAAATTATTTGCTAAATTTGTCCGTATCACCAAACCCGACCGTCACCATGACCCGACTCTTCACCTCCTTCTGCGCCTTCGTGATCGCCACGGGCGCCTTCGCACAGGCCGGCTACCGCCCGGCCCCGGAAAACCTCCTGTCACGCAGCCAATTCGCCGACTGCCGGTTCGGCATATTCCTCCACTGGGGGCTTTACGCCATGCTCGCGCAGGGCGAATGGGCGATGACCAACCACAACCTCAACTACCGGGAGTACGAAAAGCTCGCGGGAGGATTCTATCCCTCGAAATTCGACGCGGACGCATGGGCCGAGGCTTTCCGCCAAGCGGGAGCGCGCTACGTCTGCTTCACGACGCGCCATCACGACGGATTCTCGATGTTCCGCACGGCGCAGACGCCCTACAACATCGTCGATGCCACGCCTTTCGCCCGCGACGCGGTGAAGGAGTTGGCCGACGCGTGTCACCGCCGCGGACTGCGCGTCCACTTCTACTACTCGCTGATCGACTGGTGGCGCGAAGACGCCCCGCGCGGCCGGACGGGACTCGGCACGGGCCGCCCGGCCGAAAAGGAGGACGCCGACGCCTATTTCGACTTCATGAAGGCGCAGCTCACCGAACTGCTGACACAATACGGCAACGTGGGCGCCATCTGGTTCGACGGCATCTGGGATCAGGACGAGAATCCCGGATTCGACTGGCGGCTGGGCGAACTCTACGGACTGATACACAAATTGCAGCCCGGATGCCTGATCATCAACAACCACCATCTCGCACCGTTCGAAGGCGAAGACGCGCAGGCGTTCGAACGCGACCTGCCGGGAGAGAACACGGCCGGATATTCGGGGCAGGAGATCAGCCGCCTGCCGCTCGAAACATGCCAGACGATGAACGGCATGTGGGGATACAAGATCACCGACCAAAATTACAAATCGGCGCAGACGCTCGTGCGCTATCTCGCAGGGGCCGCAGGACGCGGCGCGAACCTGCTGCTCAACATCGGTCCCCAGCCCGACGGCGCGCTGCCCGCGGCGGCTCTCGAACGGCTTGACAGCATGGGACGCTGGCTGCGCGCGAACGGCGAAACCATCTACGGCACGCAGGCAGGACCCGTAAGCCCGCGCAGCTGGGGCGTGACCACGCGCCGCGGCGACAAAATCTACGTACACATTCTCGACTGGCCCGACGAAGAGCTGTTCGTGCCCGTCAGAGACGAACGCATCCGGCGGGCGGTACGCTTCGCCGACAAACGCGCGGTCGCCTTCTCGCAGGACAAGGCGGGCGTGACGCTGCGCTTGGGCGAAAAACCTGCGGGAGCGGACTGCATCGTGGAACTGACAGTCGGACAATAGCAAAAAAAGATGCGGTCCGGAAATCCGGACCGCATCTCGAAAAATATATGTGAGCCTTACGGCTGAAGTGTTCGGAACACTTCGGAATTACTTCACCTCCTCGAACTCGACGTCCTCAGGCTGCGAGCTGTCACCGTTCGACGCATTGCCGGCGTTAGCCTGCGACTGCTGGCCGGCATCGGCTCCGGGCTGGGCGCCCTGCGCCTGCTGCTGGGCGTAGATGTCCTGCGAAGCGGCCTGCCATGCGGCATTCAGTTCGGCGATAGCCGTGTCGATAGCCGCGACGTCGGCGTTCTTGTGAGCCTCCTTCAGCTTGGCCAAAGCCCCCTCGATCGCCGATTTCTTGTCGGCAGGAAGTTTGTCGCCGTACTCCTTGAGCTGTTTCTCGGTCGCAAAGATGTTCGAGTCGGCGGCGTTGATCTTGTCGATACGCTCCTTCTCCTCCTTGTCCTTCGCTTCGTTGGCCTTCGCCTCGTCGCGCATGCGCTGGATCTCCTGCTCGGTAAGGCCCGAAGAGGCCTCGATGCGGATCTTCTGCTCCTTGCCCGTGCCCTTGTCCTTGGCCGATACGTTCAGGATGCCGTTGGCGTCGATGTCGAACGTCACCTCGATCTGCGGCACGCCGCGCGGTGCGGCGGGAATGCCGTCCAAGTGGAAGCGGCCGATCGACTTGTTGTCGCGGGCCAGCGGACGCTCGCCCTGACAAACGTTGATCTCGACCGAAGGCTGGTTGTCGGCAGCCGTCGAGAAGACCTCCGACTTGCGGGTCGGGATGGTGGTGTTGGCGTCGATGAGCTTGGTCATCACGCCGCCCAGCGTCTCGATACCCAGCGACAGCGGCGTAACGTCGAGCAGCAGCACGTCCTTGACCTCGCCCGTGAGCACACCGCCCTGAATTGCGGCGCCGATGGCCACCACTTCGTCGGGGTTCACGCTCTTGTTGGGCGTCCTGCCGAAGAACTCCTCCACGATCTTCTGGATCGCGGGAATACGGGTCGAACCGCCCACGAGGATCACCTCGTTGATCTGCGAGGCGTCGAGACCCGCGTCGCGCAGCGCCAGTTTGCAGGGTTCGATGGTCTTGCGGATCAGGTGATCGCAGAGCTGCTCGAACTTGGCACGCGTGAGCGACATCACGAGGTGCTGCGGAATGCCGTTTACGGGCATGATATACGGGAGGTTGATCTCCGTCGTCGTCGAGGACGAGAGCTCGATCTTCGCCTTCTCGGCGGCCTCCTTCAGACGCTGGAGGGCCATCGGGTCCTGACGCAGGTCGATCTGGTGCTCGGCCTTGAACGCCTCGGCCATATAGTCGATCAGCACGTGGTCGAAGTCGTCGCCGCCGAGGTGCGTATCGCCGTTGGTGGACTTCACCTCGAAGACGCCGTCGCCAAGTTCGAGGATCGAAATATCGAACGTACCGCCGCCGAGGTCGTACACGGCGATCTTCATGTCGCTGTCCTTCTTGTCCATGCCGTAAGCCAGTGCGGCAGCGGTCGGCTCGTTGATGATACGGCGCACCTTCAGACCTGCGATTTCGCCCGCCTCCTTGGTGGCCTGACGCTGCGAGTCGGAGAAGTAGGCAGGAACCGTGATGACGGCTTCCGAAACCTCCTGTCCGAGGTAATCCTCGGCAGTCTTCTTCATCTTCTGAAGGATGATCGCCGAAATCTCCTGCGGCGTGTACTGACGTCCGTCGATATCGACGCGGGGCGTATTGTTGTCGCCCTTGACGATTTCATACGGAGCGCGTGCGATGTCGGAGGCCACCTGATCGTAACGCTCGCCCATGAAACGCTTGATCGAGAAGACCGTGCGTTTGGGGTTGGTGATAGCCTGACGCTTGGCGGGGTCGCCCACCTTGCGCTCGCCGTCCGCCGTGAAAGCCACTACCGACGGAGTCGTGCGGTGTCCTTCGGAGTTGGGAATAACTACAGGCTCGCTGCCTTCCATCACTGCCACGCAGGAGTTAGTAGTTCCTAAGTCGATACCAATAATCTTTGCCATAATCGTATATGAGTTTAATTGTTTATATTTTTTCCGTTTTCTTTCCGTGCCGCCGGAGTTCTTCCGCCCTGCGGGTCCGGAGCGCCGGTCACGCCCTGAATTTGAACAAAGGTTGTACCAAACGGCAATCTCTGCCAAATTGTCAGCAGAATGGCAGACCGGGCCGGGAATATCGCCCCGGAAAGCAGGATGCAAGGTGTTATTTTGTCAGAAACGGCGCGGCGACCAAGCTGCGGAAGGCGGAGGCTTTTTCGAGGAAAGGCAGACCGACGGAACCGCTGCGGAACGACACGGCAAGCAGCTCCCGCAGACACGCAGGCCGGGATTCCGCGGATACAAAAGCCGTGGTCCGGACCGAACGGCAGCGGAAAGAGAAGCGGCGCAACGGCGGGCGATAAACAACCCGCGGCAAGGAATAGACAATGGACGACGACCAACAAACGGCGGGCGATGAACGATGGGCGGCGCAAAGGGCGATGCAAAGGGCGATGCAACGAAGACAGACAGGACTGCAGAGTCAGGCGGCAAAAAAACAGGCCTGCGCAACCGCAGGCCCGACGACACGGCCCGAAGGCCGGCATACAATATTTATTTCTGCTCGCCCAGAATACGCATCGCAACGTCGAGAATCGTCGTATCGTCCAGCGTAACCACGCCTCCGTCCGGCCCCGGCTCGAAGTGGACACCCACGCATTCTTTCGCCTCGTGCTTGCCTCCGAAATAGTTGCGGACGGTGTCTACATCAATTCCTAACTCATCTGCAATGCGCTGCGAGCTGCCGCTGGGCAGTCTGTCCTTGATACGGCGCAACTCGTTAAATGTGATAATCATATCCGTTGAATTTTAAGTTGAAGTTCTGCATCACTAAGTTAATACATTTTTGGTGAACTGCAAAATTTCTGCCTTAAAAATGTGTAATAAAAACGAAACGGGGAGATAATAAAAAAGAAACCGCACTTTCCGTCGGGAAAGTGCGGTTTCAGTTTTCGTATCCGGCGCCGGATTACTCCTTCGGCTCGATGTAAAGCTGGAAAATAAGCGGCGTGAACGAGGGAATCTCGGTGCTGATGGTCGTGACCGTAGTTCCCGTGCTGGAGCTGTTGTAGTCGCTGCCGTACATGTCGCCGTAATAACCGCCGTAGTAGCCGCCGTAACCGCCGTAATAGTTATTGTAGTAACCGCCGTAATAGCCGCCGCTGCCGTAATAGCTGTTGGCGTAATTCAGGTAGTTCAGGTAATCGTAATAGCTCGACGAATAACCGCTCGTGCCCGACGTGGAGGAGCTGGTCGATCCGGTCTTGCCCGACGAGCCATAGGCGTTGGTCGAAGTGGTGATCAGCTCGGCCCACTGGCCGTACTTGAGGTTGGGAATCGTGTAGTAGAAGGCTTCGATCATCTTTCTTTCCGACGGCTTATAGGAGAGCGCCGAACCGGCGGATTTGACCTCGCCGTAAATGATCTTCTTCACCTCGTCGATATTCGTATCGAAGATAAAGCCGTCGAGGAAACGCCCGATATACCAGATTTTGGCTGTACCTTCGAGCGTCACCGAATCGGCATCGAGCTTCACGACGCCTTCGTATTTATCGTCGTCGTCAGGATAGAAACGCTTTTTCAGCGCTTCGGCGATCTTCTCATCGATCGTTTTTACGGACTCTTCGGTCACATAGGGTTCGTATCCCGAGTGGTACGGAGCCGGATAATCCAGCCGGTCTGCGGCCTGCGTCGGATCATAGCGCACGTTCACATAGAGCTGCGGAATGGTATCGCAGGCGCTGACCCAGCGTTTGTCGGTCACATAGGCGTGGTTCGGGTCTTCGGGATCGGTCGGACGAACGACGGTTTGCGTCTTTTCGTCGGCTTCCTTGCCGTAGACCAGCCGGCCGCCGTTGCCGTCGCTGAATTCGTCCACGTTTTTACCCTCGCGTTCGAGGGGGTTGCTGACCGTATCGCGGATCTCCATCGTGACAATGAACGGACGGTTGGCGCTCAGCGTATATTTGCTCGGAGAACCCTGCCCTTCATAGCCTCCCGTACCCTCGACGCCGTTGCCGACGACGGTAGAGGGCATGTAAAGCTGTATCTTGGAGCCGATGCGGAGCTGCAGCTCGGTAGAGGTGAGACGGCGCTCGGGATCGTTTTTATACTTGTCGAAATACTCCTGGTCGAGTTTCAGCGTGTTGCGCATGGCCAGCCACGTGCCCTCCATCAGTCCCGTATTTTCGGTGCCGCAATAGCGGTAAAACGGCACATAATGGGTATACTTGGAAAAAGCGCCCGTCAGCTTGGCGTCGGATGCACTGCGTGTGAGGATAATATTGCCGGCCAGATCGCGCCCCGTGAAGTCGAACGACACCCAGATCGGCTCCTTGTTGAGCGGATCTTTATCCGGCTCCCCGGCATCGAGTACGTCGATATAATAACCGCCGTCGGGCTGGTAGTTCTTCACCAGATCGGGACGGTGCTGGGTCATCCACGCTTCGAGCGCCTGATTCTCGAACTGAACGTACGATTCGTCTTCGTCTTTCGCACAGGATGTCAGCGCCAGAAGGCCGGCAACCGGCACGCATAAAAAACGGGTAATAAATTTCATATTTTCGGTTTGTATTTTACTCGACACTGTTTACCGTAAAAAAATAAGCGACGGGACTCTCCTTCGGGATCGTACTGAAGTTGATGTCGCCGTAAGCCATATTGTAGGTCATGTAGGATTCGACATAGTCGCCCTCACGACAACCAAGTAACGCATCGTAAAGCCCTTTTATTATGCCGGAACCGCGCATATCTATCTCCAGCGGTTCGGACGACCACGCGCCCGGCGTCAGACCGGGACCGTTTTCGGGATCTTCCATCGCCGCGATCAGCACCGGATCGTTCGAATAATAGGGCATCGTAAGGTTGGTGGAGGACGTCGCGGGCGTCACGATATTGGCAAAGGTGAAGACGTAGGCGCTGAAAGTGACGGTCACCTTCGAGGTGCGCGTCACCTCGGTCCAGTTCACGCGGTCGGGGTTGTTGATCCCCGCGATGTAGCGGTAGACCGCGTTGCCCGAAGTGGTGAAGTAAGGCTCGTCGCTCCCCTCCTCCAGCTCCTCATAGGCCACGAGCTTGGGCGAATGGGTGCCGGTCAGGTAGGAGACGATCTTCGTCTTCTGCGTGGGCAGGATGTCCTCCTCGTCGGAGCATCCGGCCAGCAGCACCAGCGCCGCGAATATGGATATGAAAACTCTGCTCATCGTCGTATAATCGTGCAAATTTACAAAAACAATCCGATTTTACAGCATGAAACGCAAAAAAAGCCCCGGTTAGCATGCCGGGGCAAAAAAAAGACGGCCGAAGCCGTCGATTATGCTACCGATAATAGTCTTTCCGGGGATTTTTGAGACGTTGAATTCGCCGTTGCTTCAGATATATGACGCCTACACCGATCAGGAAGGCAAAGGCGAACACCCCTAGCAGGATACCGATAAAGCCAAGAGGGATTTGTTCTTCCATAAATCAATAATATCAAGTAACGGGTGCGAAGGTATAGCAAATATCTTACCAAACCAAACAAACGGGGGGGGAATTATTCGATTTCGTTGATGAAAAAAGACTTTTCATAGGCTTTTTAAGCCCATTCGCACCAAATCCTCGACCGAAGCCCCCGGATTTTCGCGCAGAATGCCGCGAAGAGCCTTCTCGGCGGCAGTTTTGGCAAAGCCGAGCATGACCAGCGCCGCGAGCGCCTCTTCGAGCTTTTCGCCGTTGCCGGCAGCCGGAAGAGCGGCGTCGGCGTCGCCCAGTCCGGTGAGCTTGCCGCTCAGCTCGACGATGATTTTCTGGGCGGTTTTCAGCCCCAGCCCCTTGACGTTTTTCAGCAGCACGGCGTTGCCCGAAGTGATGATGCCCTGCAATTCGCGCGGCGAATAGGTCGAAAGGATCATCCGGGCGGTATTGCCGCCGACGCCCGACACGCTGATCAGATGGCGGAAGAGTTCGCGCTCGGTTTTGGTCGCGAAACCGTAGAGCAGCTGCGCGTCCTCGCGCACGACGTAATGGACGTACAGACGGGCCGTCTCGGTGTGCTCGATGGCCGAAAACGTTTCAAGCGAGATATGGAGGTAATAACCTACCCCGCCGGCATCTATAACTGCGTATGCGGGAGCGACTTCGGCCACCGGACCGCTGATGTATTCATACATGGAGTCAAAATTTACAAGGCGTGGGGCAAAAATAAAGATTTTTTTTTACCTTTGTGATTCAAAAGCGGAATATTTAACTAAACCCGATAAAAAACGACATGAAAAAAATGCTTTTTACGGCGCTTGTTGCGGCTTGCGCCATGACGGCCTGCGGTACGAAAACCACTGAGACGGCGGCCGCCGCAGAAGAGGCGACCCGCGAAATCGGCTCAAGCGACATCGCCTATGTACAGGTGGAAGCCGTGCTGGCTCAGTGCGATCTTTTCCTGAACGAAGGCAAGGCCCTGCAGGAGAAGACCCAGAAGGCGCAGAAGAGCTGGGCGCAGAAGGAGCAGAACCTTCAGTCCGAAGCCGCCCAGTTACAGGAGAAGTATCAGAAGGGACTGATTACGACCAACGACGCGCAGGCCCAGCAGCAGAGCATCGAAAAGCGCGTGGCCGCCTACCAGTCCTCGGCGCAGAAAGAGGCGCAGGCGCTCGACGAAGAGAACTTCGTATTCACCAACCGGGCGCAGGATCTGCTGCACCGCGCCGTGCAGGATATCAACGCCGGCAAGAAGTACAAGCTGATCATCAACTCGACGGCCCTTATCGACGCCGACACGACGCTCAACATCACCCCCGCCGTGCTGGCGAAGGTAAACGAGCTGTATGCGGCCGACCAGAAAGCCGAGAAGAAATAAGCAATCCGGTTCCGCTGCATGAATAAGAGCCGTCCCCTGCGGGACGGCTTTTTTCGTGGACGCGCCTGCGTGGGGAACCGCCGAAACATGCCTGCCGGGCTGCGGCGACCGGCAGGCCGGCAGCACATCGGCACGACTTATTGAGGCCCGACCGAGGAAAAGTCCGTATTTTTTTATACATTTGCAGGAAAACTAAAAAGCAACGCACACGCAATGGGTTTCGTTCCGTTCACATTCGTCGATTTCATAGACATCATTCTGGTCGCCGTGATCATGTACTGGATCTACCGCATGACCAAAGGCACCAACGCGCCCTATATTCTCTCAGGCATCATCGCCATCTACCTGCTATGGGTCGTCGTGCGGACGCTCAACATGGAACTGCTCTCCACAATTCTGGGACAGCTGATTTCGGTCGGAGCCATTGCGCTGATCATCGTCTTCCAGCCCGAACTGCGGCGTTTCCTGCAGATGATCGGCATGCGCCAGAAACATTTCAACTTCATCACCCGCATCTTCTCGACGGGCGACGATGCGGTGCAGACCAACGTCGTACCGATCGTCACGGCCTGCCGCGAGATGTCGGAGACGAAAACCGGCGCGCTGATCGTCATCGGACAGCAGAGCGACCTGCGGCTGATCGCCGAGGGCGGCATCGCGCTCGACGCAAAGGTTTCGACGCCGCTGATCCGCAATATCTTCTTCAAGAACGCCCCGCTGCACGACGGCGCCGCAATCATCGAAGGCGACCGCATCGTGGCCGCGAAGTGCATCCTGCCCGTAACGCAGAGCGACGTACCCAAATCGTACGGCACACGCCACCGCGCCGCGATCGGCATGAGCGAGATTTCGGACGCCATCATCATCGTCGTTTCCGAAGAGACGGGCGGCATTTCGATCGCACAGAGCGGCGAACTGCGCCGTGACATCGATCCGGTACGGTTGCAGCAGACCCTGCAACGCTATCTGACGATCAACACCCGCAAGCGTTCGAAAAAAGAGGTGGCCGAGTAGGGCCGCAGAAAGGGAGGGCGGTTTCCTCCGGGCCGTAAAAGAGCGGACGATCGGACCGGTAGTTGAATCCGGGCCGCAGAAGAGCGGACGACCGGGCCGGCTGAATCCGGACGCTGTTGAAGAGCAGACAGCTCCCGACAAAACGAAAAACGGCAGGACAGAAGTCCCGACCGAATAAAAAAAAGAGGCGGACAAATGTCCGCGGCCGGGAGCGGTAAACGCCCGGCAGACAACTGCAGTCGGAAGCAGCCGATCCGGTTCCGGAAAACACACGGCGGCGGGACCGGCTGCGATGCGAAGCCGAAATCCGAACGGCATTCGGAATACGGTATCTACATCCACCAATTCAAAACAGAATTTGCGAAATGATTTTTCCAGCACCTACACCCCGGCTCGTGCTGCGCACATGGCGGGAAGAAGACCTCGGAACATTTACGGCCATGAACGCCGACCCGCGCGTGATGGAGTACTTTCCGGCACCGCTGGCGCCGGAGCAGTCGGCGGAATTCATGGAACGCATACGCGAGGAGTTCTCGACCGAGGGATTCGGCCTGTACGCCGTCGAGCGGCGCGAGGACGGCGAGCTGCTCGGTTATACGGGACTGCACCGCGTAACGTTTACGGGCATGAAGGATAAAATCGAAATCGGTTGGCGCCTGCGGGCCGAGTTCTGGGATCAGGGTTATGCGACGGAAGCGGCGCAGGCCTGCGTAGCGCTCGCCGCAAAGCTGGGCATCGAAGAACTGGTAGCCTTCACGACCGTCACGAACCTGCGCTCGCAGCGGGTCATGCAGAAGCTCGGCATGGAGCTTTTGTGCGAGTTCGACCACCCCGCCCTGCCCGAAGGCCATCCCCTGCGACGGCATGTGCTCTACCTGATCGGGACTGAAAAATAGAAGCGGCGAAACAGGAGCTGCCGGGAGGCCGGTCCCGTCGGGCAGCCGCAAGAGCGGGCAGCCCGTCCGGCCATGCACCGGAATTTTATTTCGAATAGTATTTTTCAATTCCGCCGAATCCCCGTATCGTCTTATTTTCCTTCGTCTTGCAAATGAAGTGGTTCAACCGCTTCCCGAACTCTTCGGGACGCGACCTCGCAGCTTCGATGTAGGCAATGCGGATACGTTTATAGGTTTCCGGAAAACGGCAGTAGTTTCTCTAGACCGTTCGATCTTCTTTCAGCCGGTCGATGATATCGTCCGGAAATACAAAAGGGACGGAAAGCACCTTCTGTATCTTCTCCTCGAATTTCGGGTGTATCATTCCATTGTCCATGAGCCATTTAAGTCTTTCCTTATTGGCTTGCGAGTAAGGACTTTTGGGATTTCTGGGGGTGAAACGCTGAATTTTATGCTCTGCGTCGAGGGGTCTTATCGTGCTGTCGATCCAATCGAAACAAAGGGGCTTCTTCAACCGCATCATTATATACGATGCTTTTCTTACCGGACGACTTATGCGGAAACACGAACCATATCTCACGGGCCGTATCGAAATTGTCAGTCAGCCATCTCCGCCACTCCTCGCGGTTTTCAAAATACTTTATTCCACTTTCCGTTGTCATAATAACCGATTTTGGATTCGAGCGATTGTCCTGCACCCGACAATACTTCGGCGCAGGACGTACGACCGAATACGGGAAAAACGAAAAGCCGTGGAAAATCCACGGCTTGTAAAATATCAGACAGCACCCGCATCGGCCGGGAACCCCGTTCCTCGCGGCCGGCACTGTCCGGCTGAAACCCAGCCCCTATTCGGCCGACTGCTCGGCGGGAACTTCGGCGGCGGGAATCTCGGCCTGCGGCATCGTGGCGGGAGTTTCCGACTCGATAACGCGCTCCTGAAGCGCCTTAACGTCCTTCGAAATCTCGCTGTTGCTCTCGGCGACAAGGCCTTTGTCCATAGCCAGCGTAGCGACCAGACTCAGCACGACGATAGCAATGGCCATCGTCCACGTGAATTTCTCCAAAAAGTCCGAAGTCTCGCGCACGCCCATCACTTGGTTCGACGCGCCGAAGTTGGCGGCCATGCCGCTCTTGGGGTTCTGCACCAATACCGCAAGGATGATCAATACGCTCGCGATGAGTATCAGGGCAATGCAAATCGTGTATAACATATCGTTGAATTTTAATTATTGTTTTCCAATTTGCCAATTAGCTCGGCAAAGTAAACACTTTTTTCGGGATTTAGCAAACTTAATTTGCGATAAATCGCTATTGCTTTGTCACAAAGCCCCTGCGCGAGATAGATTTCGGCCAGCTCTTCGCTCACGACCTCGTCGTCGTCGTCCAGCTCGGCGGCCGTGCGGACCTCCTCCTCCGGTTCGCCGTCGGCCGCGACGATGCGCAGGTCGTCCTCCTGCAGAAAGCGGTCGATGATGTCGTCCGACGAAAGCCGCAGGACGGCCTCCGCGTCGATCGGTCGGCGCAGCAGCGAACTCTGCGCCCGCCACGGGGCCGTGACGGCCAGCCGCGGATCGCATATCCCGGTTACGATCTCCCGTGCGATACGGACCGGAGCGAACCATTCGTAACGCGCCGCGAGGGCGTCCAGCTCCCCGGCGGAAGGGCGCTCCGCGGTGGCGGGCGATGCGAGGTATTGTCTGAAATCCGTCATGCCGCGCAGGTTTTACCAGTTGGAGGCCGAAGCCTGAAAAATATCCGTAACCAGTTTATCGACGATCTGGGGGATCAGCTCGCCCTCGACCTCGGAGAGCAGCCGCGTGGATTCGTAATCCTCGAAAGCCGTGAACGTCCGGTTGAACGACATTTTTTCGTCGAGCGCATTCGTGAAGCGCACCTTGACGGTGATCGAAAGGCGGTTGAGCACCGCGTAGTCGTCGGTCGAAACCGACGAGGTCGCCGACATGTAGTTGGTGATCTCGCCCTCGAAGGCGAAGTCGCCGCCCTCCTCGACCTGCATCAGGCGGGTGCGGCGGGTGAACATGTCAACCAGTGCGTCGGTGAGCGTCGAACTGAGGATCGGCGCGACCATCGTGGCGTTGTTGGGGAAATAGGCCACGCTGAAGGTCTTGGCGTCGGGCGGAATCGAAGCGCCCGAAAGCGAATATTTGATGGCCACGCCGCAGCCCGTCAGCAGGGCGGCGCAAAGGGCCGTGATTGCGAATTTTATCTTCATGCCGAAAATCTATCGTTTTACTCCGGTTCGGAACCGGTTATTTTCAGTGCACTCCGCCGGACGATCCGGGGAGGGTCGTCAGCCGTCAGTTCTCTTCGATGCCCAGCTCCTTGATCTTGCGGTAGAGCGTGCGCTCGGACATGAACAGCTCGGCGGCGGCTTCGCGGCGGCGGCCGTTGTTGCGGCGCAGGGCGCGGATGATCTGCTCGCGCTGCATGTCAGCCTTGGTCATCTCGCGCGGCGGCTCGTCGGTCACCTCCTCGCTCTCGGCGAAGACCGGAACCGAGCCTGCTGCATAGACGGGCGCGGAGCTTTGCGCCGTGGTCGACAGCAGCGCCTTGACGTCGCGGACCGGCTCCTGACAGGGGTTGTGCAGCAGCTCGGACATCATCCGCTTCAGGTCGTTGATGTCGGCGCGCATGTCGAAAAGCACCTTGTAGAGCAGTTCGCGTTCGGTGGACATCGCATCGTCGACCGGCGCCCCGCCCATCATGACGGGAGCGCCCCCGCCCTGCGGCGGCAGGTATTTGGCCAGCACGTCGGGCGTAATGAGACGCGTCTGCTCGATGGCCGATATCTGTTCAGCAACGTTTTTAAGCTGGCGGATATTGCCCCGCCAGTAATAATGCATCAGCATCTCGCGCGCCGCGGGATCGAGCGTCACGGCGGGCATGCGGTACTGCACGGCCACGTCGGCGGCGAATTTGCGGAACAGCAGCGGAATGTCCTGCGGACGCTCGCGCAGCGCCGGAACGGTGATCGGCACCGTGCTCAGGCGGTAATAGAGATCCTCGCGGAAGCGGCCCGAAGCGATGGCCTGCTGCAAATTCATGTTCGTGGCCGCGACGACGCGGACGTCGGTCTTCTGGACCTTCGACGAACCGACACGTATGAATTCGCCCGTCTGCAGCACGCGCAGCAGGCGCGCCTGCGTCGGATGCGGCAGTTCGGCGACCTCGTCGAGGAAGATCGTACCCCCGTCGGCCTCCTCGAAATAGCCCTTGCGGGCTTCGAGCGCTCCGGTGAAGGAGCCTTTCTCGTGGCCGAAAAGCTCCGAGTCGATCGTGCCTTCGGGAATGGCCGCGCAGTTGACGGCTATATATTTATTGTGTTTGCGGGCCGAGTAAGCGTGGATGACCTGCGGGAAAAACTCCTTGCCCACGCCGCTTTCGCCCGTGACGAGTACCGTCAGGTCGGTCGGAGCCACGCGCACGGCGACCTCCAGCGCCCGGTCCAGAAGTTCCGAAGCGCCGATGATGCCGAAGCGTTGTTTGACTGTGGTGATATCCGTCATTTATTCCGTAATGGGTTGTTCTGGTTGTGCCGCATCGCCGGACGCCGCGGTATGGGTGTCGGCAGGCTGTTCGAGGTACTGCATCTCGGTCTCCCGGTCCTTCGCCTCGCGCAGATAGCCGAACGCGATGGCCGCGACGGCGAGGGCCGCGGCGATCAGGGCGATCCAGATGAAGCGGTCCGCCTTGCGGCGGCGCGGAGGACGGTCCACGTAAGTATAGGCGTCGGTGTTTTTGGGCGGCTTGCCGTAGCGCAGGCCGCGCACCGAAGGATCGGGAGCCATCTTGGCCGAAGTCGAAATGCGGGGTTCGTCGTAGGGCCGGCGGGCGGGCTTCGGCTGTCCGTCGGACGCCGCGGCCGCACCGGGAAGTCCGGATGCGCCGGATGCGGACTCCGCACGGCGGGATTCGAAAGCGAAGGCGATGGTGCCGTTGGGACCGGGCCTCATCACGCCGAAACCGTCGAGCCGGAATTCGGCGCCGTGCTCCACGGCGTGGCGCACCTCGAAGACGAAGCGGTCGATCTCCCCCGCCGCTTCCAGTTCGCTCAGCCCCCCGTCGATAAGCAGACGGCGGAGCGTCCCGTCGTCGCGCTTCAGAAGTTCCGAGAAAACGATGCTTACGCCCGGCTCCTTGACGATAAACGTCCCAAGCTGGGGAACGACGAGCCGTTTGTGCGACTCAAGATATTGCGATATGGTGCGAATCAACACGATTGAAATCTTGCTTGAAATTTGCACCAAAAGTACCTTTTTTCGAAGAAAAAACCAAAATTCGGGGGAGTTTTTCAAAATAATCCGGCAAAGTGTTGGTTATACGAAAAATATTCGCCTACTTTGCATCCCGTTTTTTCGGAAAATCCGGGCGAGCTACATTGCCCGAAAATTTCGGATGTAGACGGGACGGATTGTAAAAACCACGACAAACGAGCCATGAAGGACAAGTACATCGACCTCATCGAACAGACGTTCGACTTCCCGCAGGATGAGTTCTCGGTCGAAGACAACGAGCTGAATTTCCACGACATTCCGCTCATGGAGTTGATAAAACAGTACGGCACGCCGCTCAAGATAACCTACCTGCCGAAGATCTCGCAGCAGATCAACCGGGCCAAGCGTATGTTCAACGTGGCGATGGCCAAGGTGGACTACAAGGGCTCGTACAACTATTGTTACTGCACCAAGTCGAGCCACTTCTCGTTCGTGCTGGAGGAGGCAATGAAGAACGACATTCATCTCGAAACGTCGTCGGCATACGACATTCATATCATCAATGCGCTCTACGACAGCGGAATCATCGACAAGGACCGCTACATCATCTGCAACGGTTTCAAGCGGCCGCAGTATGTGGAGAACATCGCCCAGCTGGTCAACGACGGCTTCGTGAACACCATTCCTGTGCTCGACAACAAGGAGGAGCTGGAGCTGTTCGAGGATTCGTTCACCAAGAAATGCAAGGTCGGCATCCGCATCGCCTGCGAGGAGGAACCCAAGTTCGAGTTCTATACCTCGCGTCTGGGCATCCGCTACAACGACATCATCGACTTCTACAAGGCCAAACTCAAGAACAGCAAGAAGTTCCAGCTCAAGATGCTGCACTTCTTCATCAATACCGGCATCAAGGACACGGCCTACTACTGGAACGAGTTGTCGAAGTGCATCAACGTCTACTGCGAGCTGAAGGCCATCTGCCCCGAATTGGACAGCCTCAACATCGGCGGCGGATTCCCGATCAAGAACTCGCTCAACTTCGAGTACGACTACGAGTACCTGACCGAAGAGATCATCGCCCAGATCAAGAACATCTGCCAGCGCAACGACACTGAAGAGCCCAACATCTTCACCGAGTTCGGCTCCTTCACGGTGGGCGAAAGCGGCGCATCGCTCTATTCGATCGTCAACCAGAAGCAGCAGAACGACCGCGAGAACTGGTACATGATCGACTCGTCGTTCATCACTACCCTGCCCGACACATGGGGCATCAACCAGCGTTACATCATGCTGGCGGTGAACAACTGGGACAAGGAGTACCAGCGCGTGCTGCTCGGAGGACTGACCTGCGACAGCGAGGATTTCTACAACGCCGAGTCGCACACCAACGCCATCTTCCTGCCCAAGCTCGAACCGGGCAACACGCAGTACATCGGATTTTTCCACACGGGAGCCTATCAGGAGTCGCTGGGCGGCTTCGGCGGCATCCAGCACTGTCTGATTCCCGCGCCCAAGCACATCATCATCGACCGCGACAAGAGCGACAACGAGTATTACACGCGCCTGTTCGCCAAGGAGCAGTCCTACCGCTCGATGCTGAGAATACTCGGATATTAGTCCGCACGCGAGACGCGGCACCAAACAAATAATGCCCGGCCCCGTTGACAATGAATCCGGCCCTTTCCAACGGGGCCGGATTTATTATTGCCGTCTGAGTCCCGTTCTTCCGGTCCGGGGTTCCGCTTTTTATTCGGCCGGCGGCGATTCCAGTCCGACCGTCCGGGTAATTCCGATTTCACGGGTGAAATTGTCGTCGTGGGAGACGACCAGCAGAGTGCCGCGATAATTGCGGACCGTGCGGGTCAGGATCGCAAGGCTCGAAAGGTCGAGGTTGTTGGTCGGCTCGTCGAGGACAAAGAGATCGGGAACGTGGTTGGCGATCATCAGGCTGCAGAGGCAGAGCCGCATCCGTTCGCCGCCGCTCAGCGTATCGCACCGCTTGTCCCACATCTGCTGCCCAAACAGCGCACGGTGAAGCCGCAGTTTCAGTTCGTGGTCCTGCAGATTGCCGTGATTGCAGCTCTGCGCCAGTTCCAGCACGCTCTGCGGGGTGTTCACACGGCTGTATTGCTGATCGAGACAGACATACGAGAAGTCAGCCCTGCCGATGCGTCCGGCAGTGGGTTCCAGTTCGCCGGTCAGCAGCCGGACGAGGGTCGTTTTGCCCGTGCCGTTGTCGCCGGTCAGGCGGATACGTTCGCCGCTGCGGATCTCCAGCGCAAGCGGTTCGCGCCACAACGGGCGGCCGGGCGCATATTCGAAATTCAGGCCGTCGGCCCGGACCAGCAGTTTGCCGTCGTGAAGCTGCGCGTCGTCGAAATCTATTTTCAGCTCGCACTGCGTCCGCTGCCGGCGGCGCAGTTCGTCCAGCCGCTCCCGACTGCCGTCGATCAGCTCCGCATGTTTGCCGACGAGCTGCGCCTTGGTCCGTTCACCGCTGTCCTTCATCGTCCGGCGCAGGATGCGCGGAAGCTGGTCCTTGTGCCGCTCGCCCTGACGCATCCGCCGCTCCTGTCGCTCGCGGACCTCCTGCGCCTTTTTGCGGGCCAGCCGCAGGGCCGTCTGTTCGGAATCGACCTGCTGGGCCAGCGCCTCCTCCTCGATCCGTTTGCGTTCGCGGTAAAAATCATAGTTGCCGCCGTAGACTTTCAGTCCTTTCGCAGAGAGTTCGCAGGTCGTACCGAGCAGGTTGAGCAGCGCAACGTCGTGGCTCACAACGACGATCGTCGCACGGCTGGCACGGATCAGGTCATAGAGCCTGCGGCGGCCCGACGTGTCGAGGTGATTGGTCGGTTCGTCGAGCAGAATGACAGAGGGGTTATGGACCGAAATCCCCGCCAGACAGAGTTTCGTCCGCTCGCCGCCGCTCAGCGCATCGACCGGGTCGGTCAGGCCGACGTGCGGCAGTCCCCAGTGGTCGAGGGCGGCGCGGCAGCGGGCTTCGACGTCCCAATCGTCGGCCAGAATGTCGTAACAGCGGGGATCGGCGCTGCCGCCGCAGATGGCGCGGAGCGCATCGAGCTTGTCCGCGACGCCCAAAACGCCGACGGCGGAGATGCCGGCGGCGGAGAGGTGCTGAGGCACATAGTAGGGACGCGAGGAGCAGGCGATGCTTCCCGCGGCGGGAGCGAATTCGCCCGCGACAAGTTTAAGGAGCGTCGATTTGCCGGCGCCGTTGTCGCCCACGACGGCGGCTTTGGCGCCCGCGGCGACGGACAGGTCTATTCCTTCGAACAGAAATTGCTGATTGCGGTAGCGGTACGAAACACCGCTAAGGATAATACTCATATGAAAACGATTAATAGCGGTCCCGCAGAAAAGGGACCTGTTAAACCTCAGACCGGGTTGCTTTACGGCACGGCGTCGGTTTAAGGAAACCGACCTACTAATCGTTTATTCTCATCGGAGCGGATATTGGTTCGGGAACAAAGATAGGGACAATAATCGAAGAAACCAAATAACAGTCCGTATTGCCGGCGATTACGCCCCGGAAATGCTATCGGAGGCCGCTGAAAATCGCATTGCAGGCGGGATTTTTTCGAATTGTCGCTTTGCGCTCCGGCAAAAATTCGTATCTTGTGCGGTCAAAACGGGGATAGGCCATTATGGAATGTAAAATACGGAAAGGATTGACGGGGCTTCTTGCGGGAAGCATGCTCTTTCTGTCCGGCTTCGCCAGAGCCGGAGAAGCGGCGGACGAGAGCCGTAAGGATCTGACGACGGCAGGAGTTTCGGAAACTCCGGCTGCCCCGGCGAACGCAAACCGCGGCGGCGATCCGACAACAACGGAATCCCCGACAGCAGATCTCTATCAGGTCAACAGTACGATTAATGAACCAATCGGCAGTCCGACCGGCGCAAGCGGTCCCGGCGCCTGTGAAACGGACGCTCCGCAATCCCCCGAAACCGCAAAATCCGACGCCAAACCGACAGTCGAATCCGCTCCCGGCACAGCGAACGGTTCGCCCGAAACGACGACGCCCCGGCCGGCAAAGCCGTCGGCGCAGAGCGCGGCGCGTTCGGCCGAATATGCCGCAGGGTACGACGCAGGATACAGAGACGGACATAAAAGGGGTTACCGCACCGGATACGAAACCGGATTTCAGGCTGGGTTCAGTGCCGGATCGGGGGCAGTGGGAAAACATCCGGACGGCGCATCCGGAACGGGTCCGGGATCCGGGTCCGGCACGGCAGAGAGCGGGGGCGCCGGCAACTGGGGCGGATCCGCGCCAAACAGCGGTAACTCCGACAGAAGTTCCGCGACGGGCGACGGCAACAACGGTTCCAGCACCGGTTTCGTGCCAAACGCGGGCACCCGCATAGCCTCCGCGACGGGCGGCGGCAACGGTTTCGGCACCGGTTCCGAAACGGGCGCCAACACCCGTACGGACAGTACGGCAGCATTCCCCCGCCGTCGCTTCGTCCACGGTATCGGGCTGGAACTCCGTCCGGAATACGTGTGTCCGACCAATCCGTTCCTCGCGGGCGACAATCTGGCCCGGCAGCCGATCGACCTGTCGCTGGCCGCCCACCTGCGCTACTCGTTCCGCTTCCAGCCCGGATCGCGTCCCGACCGGATATACGGAGGCGCCTATCAGGGAATCGGGGTCTCCTACTACAGTTTCGAAAACAGGGAGGAGCTGGGCAGCCCCGTGGCGTTTTATATTTTCCAAGGGGCGCGCATCGCGCGGATAAGCCGGCGGCTGTCGTTCAACTACGAGTGGAATTTCGGACTGTCGTTCGGCTGGAAACCCTACGACGCGCAGATGAACCCGGCCAACATAATGATGGGGTCGAAGATAAACGCCTACATCAACGCCGATTTCTACCTCAACGTGACGCTCACGCGCGAGCTGGATTTCTCGGCGGGACTCTCGATGACCCACTTCTCGAACGGCAACACCAAATTTCCCAATGCGGGACTCAACTCGATCGGCATGAAGTTCGGCCTGCTCTACTGTTTCGGCCGGGCCGACGATCCGCTCGTAAAACCGCGCAGGCCGCTTCTCGCGCCCGATTTCCCCCGCCATTTCAGCTACGATCTGGTGCTGTTCGGATCGTGGCGCCGCAAAGGCGTGGAGGTCGGCGACAAGCAGTACGCTTCGCCCAACGCCTACGGCGTGGCGGGCTTCAACTTCGCGACGATGTACAACTTCGGCTATAAATTCCGCGCGGGTCTCTCGCTGGACGGCGTCTACGACGGCAGCGCCAACGTCTACACCGAAGATTATATCGTCGAGGTCGGAGGCCGCGATCCCGGCTACACGTTCTACACCCCGTCGATCGACCGGCAGATCGCGCTGGGAATATCGGGACGCGCCGAATTCGTCATGCCCTACTTCACGGTCGGCATCGGACTGGGAGTCAACGTCCTGCACAAGGGCGGCGACCTCAAGTCGTTCTATCAGATGCTGACGCTCAAGATCGCCGCCACACGGCGCACGTTCGTCCACATAGGCTACTGTCTCAAGGATTTCCAGACCCCGAACTACCTGATGCTGGGCGTGGGATTCCGCTTCAACAACAAATACCCGGTACTAAGGTAACGCAGCCCGCCGCAGCGCCCACTTGCGGCGCAGACGCCGGACCGCCGTGACCAGAAACCGCGCGGGAACGACGCACAGCGTGCAGAACCACTGCCGCAGTCCCGGAACATGGAGGTCAGGCAGGCCGAAATCGGCGAACCGGCGACCCCAGAGCAGGGGAATATACCACACTTTGATATTGATTCGAAAATCGTTGCTGACGTTGTCCTCGTGCACGATTTCGAGCCACTTGCCCTTATCGGTGGCGAGGTAGACCGTCGGCTGCTGGCGGATGGCTTTGGTATGACGGTAGGAAACGATGGTTTCGGAGTGCGCATCGAACGGCTCGACGAGCGTCAGGAAGTGATTGTTCGTGTAGCGCATTTTGAGCGCGAAGCGCCGGTCGGTGAAATACTGGTAACCGTAAAGAAGGCTGTAGATGCGTTTGCCGGAGGAGAAGCGGATTTCGCGCTGAAGCAGTTCGACGGCGTCGGCGGCCAGTGCGTCGTCGTTATCGAGATTGGTAGTGATCAGCAGCTGCGGAGGGGGGGGTGGCCAGCCCTTCACGCCCGGCCAGCAGGCCTGAAATCGTAGTGCGCAGACTTTCGGTCAGGCGTCCGGCCTGCCCGGCGCTGTAAAATACGGCCCGGAACTGCGGGCAGACGGACTGGTAACCGCCGATGCGGCGGCGGTAAGCCGCGGGCGTCGCCGCGTCGAAAAGACAGAGCCACCTGAAATTCGGGTTGGTCTGCGCCGCCACCGAAGGCAGGCAATAGCGTTCGAAGATCTCGAAACGATGTTCGAGCCACCGTTCGGTGCGCGTCGGAGCGTCGTGTTTGTCCCGCGCATAGAGGTTCAGATTGAACCGCGTGATGATTAAATGTTCGAAACTTTTCATGGATTAATCAATATTTCTTATTTCTTCCAAATCGTAATGCTTTTCCTCAAAGCTACTCGTCCATATTTCTTCATTTGCTGACTACTATTACCTTTTTGTTGCTTTAAAGTGTAAATTTTCACAGGAGTAAAACCTATTTGCTCGGCCAAATTTGTAGTAAGAAAATCAACCGGGATAACTTCGCCCGCATATCTTACATTATCATTAACGAAAGCGACGTATGCACCAGTTTTACATACGCGATACAACTCAGAAAACAGAAAGGTCAATTCTGTGAAATACCCCTCCACCATTTTAAGGACTCCCTTATTGTTTATTTCTCCATTTTCATTACGGTTCTTCAAGGCGTTATTTATTTCTTGAAGTGCCGCATTTTCATCGACGATATTCATTGTTCTCTCATAACGTTCTTGTTGTCCTATTTGTTTGTAATAATCCTGTAGTTGTTCTATTTTAGATTTGTTTTCGACTGTACATGACAATAAGTCCTGCCGTAATTTTCTCACCCCGGCTTCTGACATGCCGAGATAGGCTAATTCCATCGCATAGGTGCGAGTGTAATCATATCGGTTACAGTATGGAGGAGAAGATATTACTGCACTAACTGTTCCGTCTGCAATCTTAGGTAATTCAAAAAGCGCACTTCCTTCAATAAATTTACATTGCGTATCAAATCCACTAGGATTATTATTTAGATACTCTATATCTTTGATAACACCACTTAGTTCTTCTGTCAAGACTTCTTTAAGAGATGGCAATTGCCCTTTGTCCAATTTGACAACAAAAGGTTTTCGCCCAGTTTTTTCTCTGGCCTCAGCGGCTGCGATAATCTTGGGGCAACGCCAATCCCATCGAAGATATTGCCCATCTTTTGCAGAGTAGCTTATACGTTCCAAAGCATTCAAAGTACAAAGTTCAAGGAGCATTTTCGTATTCTCAGAATATCTGGAATTACGAAAATGTTCTTTGTAATAAGCCAGCTCCCGACTCGTTTCTCTGGGATAGCCGTCTTTAGTAATTCTTATTTCAGGAGTTCTTCCATCATATTCTTCTGGAACGTTCAAATTTATTATCTCTTTAAGAAGCTCCTTCAGCTCCAATGTATTGTATGTGTAAATAGCGGTTTTTGCATGAATAGCAATTTTTGACATTGGCAGAATGTCAAATCCGAGACTATTATACCCATTGAACATTGATACTAAAGCCGTTGTTCCTGAGCCCATAAAAGGGTCGGCCACTATGTCTCCCTTTTGCAGGTGAAAATCCTTCAAAAGAGTTCTAACCAATTCAGCTGAAAACCCCTCCTTGTATTTTAGCCATTTATGCAGACAATCTCTTTTGCTTAATTGATAACTGACGCTTTGACGATTGAATCGCTCGGTTATTTCGGTGATAGGCCAATACCGTTCTTCTAAAGCAATACGGGCTTTCTGAGAATTTGTATTGCCAGCAGAAAACTCGGTCACATACCATCCTTTCGCATCAACAATTTCCAAATTGTGAAATACATCCTGCATATTTATAATTTTATCAGCCAGTCACGTCAATTGTTTGTCTACTGTAAGGTTGGCAGCATTCGATAATATTCCTTCCGATAATTGATTGTAAATCTCTGTCGCCATCTTCTTTTCGATAGCAGCAGCGATAAAAGATGTCTTTACTTGATAATCCTCAAAAGCTTTGCGAATACGTACCAACGCAGAATTTCCAGTTTGCCAATGTTCATCAGCCCCAGCCGGATCTATTCCCCCTTTTAATTCTCCGAACATGATAGCAAGGTTATTATCATTCACAATCTTTCCTCCTGCAAACTTTTCTGGATCTCCCTTATAAAGACTGATATCTATACCTATTGGCGGAATTAAATTATAAAAGATTTATGTTTAAAAAGTTGTGCATATTATTGATATTTAGC